>CANFSB010000064.1 GCA_947449495.1 Pseudomonadota bacterium | reverse complement strand
CCAGTTATGCGCCGCCGCCACCTGCCGAAATGGGTGCCGAGTTACGCAGCTTGCGCACCTTGCTCGAAAGCCAGATGAATCAGCTGGCGTGGAACGATCTGACGCGCCGCGCACCGTCCCAGGCAGAGTTGCTCAAAGAGCTCACCGAATTGGGCCTTTCTCCAGGTTTGTCGGCCGATCTTGCCTCCAGTATTCCTGGTGGCCTCAGCTATGACGATGCGCAGCGCCGCGCATTGGCGGGGGTTGCCCGGCGTATCCGTGTAACCGGCGATTCGCTTTTAGAGCGTGGTGGTCGCGTGGCCTTAGTGGGCCCGACAGGCGTTGGAAAAACCACGTCTATTGCCAAGCTTGCTGCCCGATGGGTTATGCGCCACAGCACCCGCGATGTAGCCTTGATAAGTGTTGATGCTCAGCGCTTTGGTGCGCAGGAGCAGGTTGAGGTGCTGGGCCGCCTGCTCGGCATACAGGCCTTTACGCTGGAAGACATGGCCGGTTTGCCGGAACTGCTCGAACGTCTGTCAGATCGTCGCCTTGTGTTGATTGATACCGGTGGACTTAGTCCCCGCGATCCAGAACTGCAAATACGCGGTCGTCAATTTGCCGCACTTGCCGAACAGTGTGGTTTGCAAACCTGCCTGACACTCTCTGCGGCAGCCCAAGCGGGTGTTCTTGAGGAGGCCTGCAATAAATTCCGAGCCTTTGAGCCAGCGTTTTGTCTAATCACCAAGATTGATGAAGCCAGCAGCCTCGGCGGCACGCTGTCGATGTTGGTCGACAGCCAACTGCCTGTCAGCTACGTCAGCGAAGGTCAGGCAATCCCCGAAGATCTGGCACCCGCACGGGCACATCAATTGGTTGCACGCTCGGTGTTGTTGACGCGAGAAGCAGGCGCTGCCGCAAGCGAAGAAATGCTGGTGCGTCGATTCGGAGGAGTCGCACATGTCTTCGCATAGGTTCGATCCCTCACAAGCGGCTGGCCTACGCGCTGCAGCACGACCCGGACCAGTGCAGGTTATAGCCGTCACTGGTGGTAAAGGCGGCATCGGCAAAACTTGTGTGTCCGTGAATTTGTCTACGGCGCTGGCAAAAGCCGGTCGGCGCGTGCTGTTGCTCGATGGCGATTTGGGTTTGGCCAATGTGGACGTGCTGCTTGGCGTAACGCCGCGCTTCACGCTTGAGCATGTGCTGGAAGGGCGTTGCACACTGGAAGAGGCAATTCTGGAAACCCGACAGGGCTTTCGAATCATTCCGGCAGCCTCGGGTGTAGCCAAGCTTGCCGAGCTATCCAGCTCGCAGCATCTGGGCCTTGTGCAGGCATTTAGCAATCTGACTCTGGGTCTTGATGTGTTGATTGTTGATACGGCTGCGGGCATTGCCGATGGCGTGCGGCAGTTTTGTCAGGCCGCGCAGCATGTGCTTGTCGTGCTGCGCGATGAGCCGGCATCGCTTACCGATGCCTACGCGCTTGTCAAGGTACTGCGTCGCGATCACAACGTCATGCGCTTCAAGGTGCTGGCCAACATGATGCAAAACGCAGGCGACGGCGAAAATCTATTTCGAAAACTGGAGCGAGTTACCAGTCGCTTCCTGGACGTCGTGATCGAATACTCCGGTGAAATACCGGACGACCCACTAGTGAGAAGCTCCATACGCGAACAGCGCACGGTGATGGAAGCCTATCCGTCTGCGCCGGCGTCGTTGGCGTTCCGCCGTCTTGCACGCAACGTTTCATCTTGGCCGGCGGCTGCTGGTCCGCGCGGCAATCTGGAGTTCTTTGTTGAACGGCTGGTGGCTCATAACGAGCCGCGCCTGGAGATTGCCAGGTGAGAGCTGCTAATGCCTACAGCGCTGTGCAAGCTCATCGCGAAGGCGATGCGCTGATTGTGCAACATGCAGGCTTGGTAAAGCGTATTGCCTATCATCTGGCAGCACGCTTGCCGTCATCCGTTGATGTGGAAGATCTGGTGCAGGCCGGAATGATAGGTTTGCTGGAGGCCGCTGCCAGTTTTGCCGCAGATCGCGGCGCAACATTCGAGACCTATGCGGGTATCCGCATCCGCGGTGCCATGATCGACACGCTACGGCAGCTCGACTGGACGCCCCGCTCGGTGCATCGCCAGTCTCGTGAAGCCGCAGCAGCCATGCGTGCGGTTGAAGCGCGAACCGGCCGCGAGGCGCGCGACGCTGAAACCGCTGCGCAGATGGGTTTGGGCATTAACGATTTCCACCGGGTGATGCAGGATGCTTCCTCCAGCCAGGTGGGCAGTATCGAAGATTTGCCGCTCAACTTCGATATCGCAGATCGCGATTCTGATCCGTTGAGACAGGCTCTGGAAGCGGGCTTTCGTGATGCGATGGCCAAAGCCATTGGCGATTTGCCGGAGCGCGAACGCTTGGTGATGTCGCTGTATTACGACGATGAGTTCAATCTCAAAGAAATTGGCCTGATCCTCAAGGTTTCTGAATCTCGAGTTTGTCAGATTCACGGTCAGGCCTTGGTGCGGCTCAAGGCGCGTTTGGCAGCGTGGGCCGAGCAGTCCCGCACTGACTTCATTACCTGACACAACCAGCAGCCATAAGAGACCACCATGGATCTGCTGAGTCTAATTGGAGTGGTGTTGGCGTTTGCCGCCATCCTTGTCGGTGCGGTGCTCAAGGGCGCAGGCATGCATGCCTTGCTGTCGTCTGCGGCCTTCATGATTGTGGTGATGGGGACTGTCGCAGCGATCATGATTCAAACCCCTGGCGTAGCGATGCGTCGTGCCTTGTCTATTCTTCCGTGGGTGTTTAAGCCACCGCATCTGGATCCTCAAGCGCTGATCGCGTTACTGATTGAGTGGGGCAACGTGGCGCGCAAAAGCGGCTTGCTTGCGCTGGAATCAGCTATCGAAGATGCGCCAGATGATTTCATTCAGAAGGGTCTGGCGATGGTGATTGACGGCGGTGAGCCCGAGATCATTCGCCACACGCTGGAGTTGGATCTGAGCGGCCGTGAGGCTGCAGACCTGCGTGCGGCCAAGGTCTATGAAGGCATGGGTATCTATGCTCCGACTATGGGCATCATCGGCGCGGTGTTGGGTCTGATGGCAGTGATGCAGAATTTGGCCGACCCTAGCAAGCTCGGTCATGGCATTGCCGCTGCCTTTACGGCCACCATTTACGGGATAGGTATAGCCAATCTGTTCCTACTGCCGATTGGCAGCAAGCTCAAGGCGGTGATTCACCACCAGAGCCACATGCGCGAGATGATTGTCGAAGGCTTAATCGCGCTTGCGCAGGGTGAGAACCCACGCCGTATGGAAGCGCGGCTGCAAAGCTACTTGCACTAGGCCCACTGACATGACTCGCCGCAACGGTCGCCGCACCCGGCGTCATGAGGATCATATCAACCATGAGGCCTGGGCCATTCCCTATGGTGATTTAGTTACGTTGTTGCTGGCGTTCTTTGTGGTCATGTATGCAATCTCGTCAGTAAACACGGGCAAATACCGGCAGCTTTCGGCCTCGTTGGTGCAGGCCATGCAGGGTTCTCCTTCAGGTGTGAGCGAGGAAGAGGCTGTGGGCGGTGGACTGGGTCCCGCTGCAGGCATGGCAGTCATCGACGTGCAGGGACATCTGCGCGAATCGTCACAGGACCGGATGATGACTTCCTCCTCAATGCTTCAGGAAGTGAGCCCGCGCACGCGTCGTCTACATGAGATCGGCGAGAAGATTGCTACAGCGATGGGGACTCTTATCGACAGGGGATTGGTCGACGTCAACATCAGTGACGAGTATGTTCAGGTGGATCTCAAATCCGATATTTTGTTTGCTAGCGGTGTGGGCAATGTTGCCCCGACGGCAGAGCCAGTGATTGGCGCACTGGCGCAAGTGCTGGTGGGCTTTCCAAACGAAGTACGTGTAGAGGGCCATACCGATAACCGGCCCATCCGCTCCGCTGTATTTCGCTCTAACTGGGAGCTGTCGGCGGCCCGTGCTGCCAGCGTCGTGCATCTGCTGACCGACAGTGGTGTGGCTGCAAGACGGTTATCTGTAGTTGCCCACGCTGAGCAGGTGCCGCTTCGAGACAACGATACTGATGAAGGTCGTACTGCAAACCGCCGTGTTGTGCTGCGCGTGCTCAATAGTGATTATGACCTACCGACTGCAGAGCCGGTTGCTTCTGCCTCAACTGCCGGAGTGCCATAAATGAGCTTGCAAGACGTAGCGCTTGATCAAGAGGCCTTGGACTTCATAAAGGAACTAGCCAGCGAGCTCAACTCGGGCAGTGTGCAGTTGCCCAGCTATCCAGAGGCGGCCATGCGTGTGCAGCGGGCGTTGTCCAGTGAAGATGTTGAGCTGGAAACGGTAGTCCGTGCGATCAGCGCAGAGCCGTTGCTTGCGGTACGCATCATGCAGATGGCCAACTCTGCGCGAATCAATTCGATGGGGCGCCCGATCACGGACCTACGCAAGGCGGTGGGGCGCTTGGGTTACAACATGGTGCGCATTGCGGCCATGAGTTTTGTCATGCAGCAGTTGCAGTTAACTCCTGCGCACGCGCCAGTGCAGCAGCAATTGGCGCAGCTATGGCGCTTGAGCGTGAATGTCGCGGCTCTATCCCGAACGGTTGCTGTGCACAAAGCCCGAATCAATCCTGACGTGGCCGTGCTTGTGGGGCTGCTACATGCGGTGGGCAAGCTGTGTATTCATGTGCGCTTGGCAGTGCACCCGCAGTTGCTGGCACGCCCGGAGGTCTGTGCGCGCATTCTGGCCGATTGGCATAGCGACATCGGTGCAGCGCTCTTGTCGGATTGGGGTATGGCGGATGAGGTGATCGATGCAGCGCGGTTTCATACCGACCTGGATCGGCAATTTGGGGACAGTATCGATTTCACTGATGTGCTGGCCGCAGCGGTCCAAATTGAGGCGTTACGCGAGCAGTTGGCCAGCGAGTTGCCAACCCCGGAGACCTTGCTGCCCATGCTTCAGAATACACCGCAACTTTGGCAGCGCCTCCAAGTGGATGCCGATGGTTTGCTCGCGCTGCTAG
This sequence comes from Pseudomonadota bacterium, assembly GCA_947449495.1. Lineage (GTDB taxonomy): Bacteria > Pseudomonadota > Gammaproteobacteria > Steroidobacterales > Steroidobacteraceae > ZC4RG30. The sequence goes on along the minus strand of CANFSB010000064.1, from coordinate 6,169 downwards.
CACATGCGGATGAAGAAATTCGCGAACTGCAAAGCCTTTTGGGCGCGTGATCTGGCATGAATCCTGCTGTTCTGCTGTTACACGCACCTGCGTGCCGCAGCAGTGACGGAATCCCGTCGCCGGTGCGCGAAGGTGCCAGAGCAGGAGCATGCAGATGGACTTCCTAGTCGAACCGAGCCAAATGGTTTTCTTCGCGGGGCGAGCGGTGATTTTGGTTGGTGCATTTATCGCCTTTGCTGTGGTGTTCGCCCGTTGGCGCAATGCCAGTGCTCGCGATATGCAGCGTGTGATTCACGAGCTCGAGCAGTCTCGCGGCGAGACCCGCACGCTTGCTGCAGCTACTGAGGCGTTGCTGTTTCGCATCGCCGGCATCGAAACAAAGTTAGACACCCGTGTACAGGCTGCACAGCCGGCAGCAGCGGCGGCTCCGCGTGGCTATGAACTGGCATTGAGGTTGGCTCGTGCGGGCTCAAGTGTGGAAGACATCACAGAAACCAGTGGTGTCACGCGACGTGAGGCTGAACTTCTTGCGAGACTCCACGGACCCCGCCGTACCGCCTGACCAACACACCGTTAAGAGATCGAATGAATACCAGCACCAGTGCGGCGACCAGTCCGGCAGCTCCCAACGCAGCAGGGTTTGCCTTTATTGAGTCGCTTGCCTCCGAGCTTTCGTCAGGCAAGGTTGAGCTGCCATCTTTTCCTGATATTGCAGCACGTGTTCGTCAGGTGCTGTCCGATGAGTTTGTAAGTTCTAAGCAGATCATCAAGGTTGTCAGCTCTGAGCCGGCGCTGGCTGCCAAGCTGATGCAGTTGGCCAACTCGGTCGCGCTGAACCCTGGTGGTCAGCGCGTTACCGACCTTAAGACTGCGATCTCGCGCATGGGCTTGAATCTGGTGCGCAGTGCGTCGCTAACGTTTGCCGTAGAGCAAATGCGCAATTCACCATCGATGGCCAGCCTGCGGCAGCCGATGAGTGAGCTGTGGGAGCGCTGTGTTTTTGTGGCAGCAATGTCTTATGTGGTGGCGCGCAGTTGCTCGCAAGTCAATGCCGATACTGCATTGCTTGCGGGTTTGTTGCACGGCGTGGGCAGGCTGTACATTCTGGCACGCTCAGTGGATCACCCGCAGTTACTGGCCGATCAGACCAGCTACAACGAGATCGTGCGCGACTGGCATGCTGCTATAGCCAAGTGCATCCTTGAGAATTGGGACATGAGTGACGATGTCGTTGCTGCTGTGGAATCCCATGAAGACTTGTCCCGTGACCACGAGGACGATGCAGACCTGACTGATGTGCTGACCGTGGCCACGTTGTTGGTGTCGTTCCATAGCTTTCCAGAGTCGATCGAGCTCAACATGCAAGGTGTGGCTGCGTTTGACCGGATGGAGTTGGATCACGAGGCGGTTTTGGCCATTCTGGAAGAATCGGCCGAAGAGGTTGCCAGCCTGCAGGCCGCGCTGGGCTCTGCCTGACCCATCGATGTCGATTACGGCTTGACACCCCGGCGCCTGCGCCGGGACAATCGCCGGCTAACCTGCACCTTGGCTAGGTAGCTCAGCTGGTTAGAGCACGGCACTCATAATGCCGGGGTCGAGGGTTCGAGTCCCTCCCTAGCCACCAATCCTTGTAATTCACTCGTTGTGGGTGCCGCAGGCGTCCCTAGCCACCACTCCCCCCGACACGCCTATGGCTTGGGGCACAATGCCCGCCATGCGGGCCCCTCACCTAGAACTGCTGTTGCGCGTGCTGCTGGCAACCATCGGCGGCTATGCCTTTGCTAACGTCATCGTCATCGCTGCCGTGCGCTCCCTACCCATTGCAGCCTCAGAGTCAGTCATGCTGGCTTTGCTTGCCAGCTTTGTGGTGCATGCCGCGGCCGTGTTGTGGGTGTTTGCGGCTCGCAGCGTCTGGCGGGCCTGTTGGACGCTGACCCTGCCCACATTGCTGCTGGGTGGCTGGTTATGGCCGCTGGGCGCGGCAGGGCCAGTGTGAAAGGCGGCCTTCGCCCCTCGATGGCTTGGCTGCACACCTGGAGCGGACTGCTGCCGGGCTGGTTGCTCTACTTTGTGTTTCTGACCGGTACCTTGGGCTATTTCAGCGTTGAGATTGATCGCTGGATGCAGCCTGAGTTACCGCTACGCCAGCGCAGGGACCCGCAGTGGGAGTTGATCGAGCGCGGCATGGCCCGTCTGCAGCAGCGCGCCCCGGGTGCCGAACGCTGGTCTGTCGAGCTGCCACAACGCAAATCACCACTGCCGCCGCGCATTGTCTGGCGTATGCCCCCGACTGCTGACGGTGCTCGTGGCGAGGCGGGCACCGAACCCTTGTTACCCGGTGATGCTGCGCCGCGTCCCCGACCCACCGGCGGCGGTCAGTTTCTGTATCAGCTGCACTACCGGCTGCACTACATCGACACGCAACAGGCCTATTGGATCATTGGCGCTGCGGCGATGTTCATGTTGGTGTCGATACTCAGCGGCGTCATCCTGCACAAAAAAATACTCACCGATTTCTTCACCTTCAGGCCCGCTGCAGGCAAGCGGACGTGGCGCGATCTGCATTCGGTGTTGGGCAGTATCGCTTTGCCGTTTCACATCATGATTACCTGGAGCGGCCTGGTGTTGCTGGCTTACACCTACATGCCGTTGGTGCTCGATGAGATTTATCGCTTTGATGAAGACGCGCAGGATGTGTTCTTTACCGATAACGCGCAGCGCGTTGCTGATACAGGGCGCAGCGGTGTAACAGCGCCGATGTTGCTGCCAGCGCAGTTGCTGGCGCTGCAACATCCGGCGTTGAATAACGCACGACTGTCATCGTATGGCGTGCGCAATCCCGGCGATGCCAACGCTCGGGTGGTCATTCTGCGCGAGCGTCGCAATGCTCAAAATGGCACCGATCAGCAGGTGTACAGCGCTGTGAGTGGGCAATTGCTCGATGCTGGCCTGCAGCGCGGACCGTTACGTCAGACGCGCGATGCAATGCTGGGTTTGCACAAAGGCTCCTTTGCGGCGCCGCTGCTGCGCGCCCTGTATGGACTGTCAGGTGCGCTGGGTACATTAATGGTGGGCAGTGGGCTGGTGTTCTGGACGGCCAAACGGCGCGAACGGCGCGGCGGTGTGGCAGGAGAGGGCGGCGGCGGGTTGGCCTGGGTCGAACGAGCCAACCCCGGTATGTTGATCGGCCCATTGCTGGGTGTGTGCGCCTATCTGTTGGCCAATCGCTTGCTGCCTGTGGACTTTGAGCATCGCGGCAGTTGGGAAGGACATGCGCTGTTTATCGGCTGGGCACTAGCGTTGGTGCTGGCCCTGCCGCTGCGACCGCAGCGTGCCTGGTGGCTGCTGACGGCGTCACTGGCGCTGGCCTGCGCTGCGCTGCCTGTGGTCAATGTGTTCACCACCGATCGGCATTTGGGCGTGAGCCTGCCATGGGCATTGCGCGAGGGTGATTGGGTCTTGGCAGGTATCGATCTGTGCCTGCTGATCTTGGCGCTGATTTTTGCGTTCGTTGCACGGCGCTTGGCGCGGCAACAATGCTGACCCTGCTGCTGGTCATGCTGGGGCTGGTCAGCCTGTCGCTGTCGCAGCCGGCACATCAACGGCAGTTGTGGCGGCGCGCTTTGCACAAACGCCCCACGGTCGCCCTGCGAACGATAGGTGCAGCACTGTTGCTGTCAGCAGCTTGGTGGGCTGCGCATACCTCTGGGTGGGTCATCGGACTGGCGCTGTGGTGCGGCGCGGTGACGGTTTGCGCTGCCCTGTGGGTGTTCAGCCTGCCGTGGTTGGCCCGACGCCTGTATAGTCGGCACACTTGATCCGGCTGCGGATCCCCCAACTCCCCGTGTTTGTGTCCTTGGAGACCCCATGCGTCTGGAAGCGATTGCGATTGGTGCTAATCCGCCCGAAGAAGTGAACGTCATTGTCGAAGTACCGGTCGGTGGCGAGCCGATCAAGTACGAGATGGACAAGGCATCCGGTGCGCTGGTGGTCGATCGTTTCCTGTACACATCGATGCGCTATCCGGGCAACTACGGCTTTATTCCGCATACGATGTCTGACGATGGCGACCCCTGTGATGTGCTCATTGCCAATCAGCGCGGCATCATTCCCGGTGCCGTCGTGGCGTGTCGTCCGGTTGGTGTGTTGTTGATGGAAGACGAGGCCGGTGGTGATGAGAAAATCATTGCTGTGCCGGTGCCCAAGCTCACGCGTCGCTATGAAGACGTGCACAACTACACCGATCTGCCAGAAATCACGCTCAAGCAGATTCAGCATTTCTTTGAGCACTACAAAGATCTGGAAGGCACCAAGTGGGTCAAGGTGCTGGGTTGGGGCGATGCAGCAGCTGCTCGCGCGCTGATCGTCAAATCAATAGAGCGCGCCAAAGCCGCCCAATAACCGGCTCAGGCACCGCGCAGGCCAGTGGGTCTGCGCGCTGCATCCAGCGTCACCAGGATGTCTGCACGGGCCGGCATTTCGTCAAGCAGGTGGCGTGTGATGCGTTCGTAATGCGCAATAAAGCGCGCAATAGCTGCATCGTCCATCACGCGTGCCAAGTCACCGCCCTCTGTCTGTATGCGCGAGCGCAACTTGCGTTCCTGTTCCAATCGCCAGTCATAGACCACGTCAAATGACGGCGCTTGCAGCATGACCTGTGCATTGAGCATGCCGAACAGACTGCGATAACGCCCAGACAAAGCCTTGTTGACGTGGGTACGCCACAGGGCCTGTGCATCTTCATCGCGTTCTAGCGAGTTGATGGGCTCGACAAGGCTCTCTGGTGTTTGGGCGCGCGCGCCAACGCACCAACCTTCCAATATCGTTACCGCAGCGGGCGCGCTAAACAGCGGCCAGTCGGTTTGCGGCCGGCGATCATCAACACTTTTATCGAAGGCGGGCAGAGCCACTTCGGCGTTGCTCTGCAAACTCTTCAACGTGGCCTGAGCCAGCTTTACGTCGTGTGTGCCAGGCACGCCGCGTGTGCGCAGCAGGGGGTGTATCTGCTCACCCAGTTGCAAGCGCTCAGCATGCGTCAGATAAAAATCATCGATAGACAGCACTGCAGTGGCTAGACCACTGGCGCGCAGCAGACTGCCCAGTAATGCTGCGGCAGTGGATTTGCCACTGCCTTGCGTACCAGTCAGACCCACAAGCAGCGGGCCTCGATGTTCGTGCGCCAACGCAGCCAGATGTGCCGCGATGGGCAGATGCACTTCGTGCACCACGCTGCGAAAGCTGGCAGGCAGTCGCTCGCGCTGCAGAAAATCGTCGATCCAGGCGCTGTCGATCAACACGCTCAGGCCACTCGATCTGGCAGCGGCAGGCCGGCAAAGAAGGCATCGAGGTTGGTGCCGACTCGCAGTCCCATCGCCGTGCGTGTTTCAAGTGTGCTGGTGCCCTGATGCGGCAGCAGCACCACGTTGTCCAACGCCAGCAGTCCGGGGTGCACAACCGGTTCGCGCTCATACACATCGAGCCCTGCGCCACCGATGGCAGAGCGTGCCAGCACATCTGCCAGCGCCGCTTCATCAATCACCGTGCCGCGAGCCGTATTGATGAGCAGGGCCGAAGGCTTGAGCAGTGCCAAGCGTCGTGCGTCGAGCAGATGGTGTGTGTCGGCGCCACCGGGTATGTGCAACGAGATCACATCGCTGTGCTGCAGCAAGTCATCTAACGAGGCGTAATGCTGTGCTTGCAGTGGCGCTTCAATGTCAGCGTCAGCGCGCCGCCGGCCGAAATAAGCGATACGCATGCCAAAGCCATGCAGTGCGCGGTGAGCTGTAGCCTGTGCGATACGCCCAAAGCCCACCAGTCCGAGCAGCTTGCCGCGCAAGTCCTGTCCCAGCAGATGGGTGGGTCGCCAGCCGGTCCAGCGACCGTCGCGCAGTTCGCGTTCCCCTTCGCCGGCACGGCGCGCGGTCATCAACATCAACAGCAGCGCCAGATCTGCAGTGGCATCGGTCACCACATCGGGGGTGTTGCTGACGGCAATGCCGGCATTGCGTGCGGACTGCACATCAATGTGATTAAAGCCCACCCCAAAGTTGGCGATGAGTTTTGACCGCAGACCCGGTTCGTTGAGCAGCGCCGCAGTCACCGAGTCGGTCACGGTTGTACAGATCGCATCGTGAGTGCGCAGGGCCTGCAGCAGGGCTGCAGCGTCCAT
>CANFSB010000063.1 GCA_947449495.1 Pseudomonadota bacterium | reverse complement strand
TTCGCCATTCCCGCGTTGACCAGTGTGGTGATGAACACGGTGATGATCGCTGCGACCTTGCTGGCAGCCACGCACAGCAGTAACCCGGGCCTGACCATGTCCATCGGCGTGTTCGTGGCGGGTGTGATCCAGCTGGGTTTTCAGTTGCCTGCTGTGGCCAAGCTGCACTTGTTGGCGTGGCCACGCTGGAGGCCGGCGATGGCTGGAGTGCGGCGCATTGGTGCCTTAATGGTGCCGGGCATTATCGGTTCTTCGATGGCGCAGGTCAGTTTGCTGCTCGATACGCTGATCGCGTCATTTTTGACCACAGGCAGCATTGCCTGGCTGTATTACGCCGATCGTTTGATGGAGTTTCCGTTAGGCGTATTTAGCATTGCACTGGCTACGGTGATTTTGCCGGGCCTGTCCGCAAATCATGCGCAAAATTCGCGCGAACAGTTCAGCCAAACCCTCGACTGGGCGCTGCGCCTGACGGTGCTTTTAGCCACGCCTGCGGCTGTAGCGCTGCTGGCGTTTGCAGGACCTTTGACTGCCACAATGTTCGGTTATGGCCGCTTTAATGATGATGATGTGCGGATGGCCAGCTATGCGTTGATGGCTTATTCGTGGGGCTTGCTGGGTTTCTCGTTTGTCAAAGTGCTGGCGCCGGGCTACTTCGCAAGACAAGACACCCGCGCACCGGTGCGCATCGGGTTGACCGCATTGGCCTGCACCATGACGCTCAACGTACTGGTGGTGTTCCCTGCCGCAAAGCTGGGCTTTCCTGTGCCGCACGTGTTGCTGGCCACCACCACCTGCATCGGCGCAGCCATCAACACCGTGCTGCTGTGGCGCGGCTTGATTCGCGCCGGAGTGCTGCGTCATGCGCCGGGTTGGGGCGGGTTTTTATTGCGCGTGTTGTTAGCAAACCTGGCCATGGCGGTGGTGCTGCGTGTGCTCGGTGGTGATCTTGCCGAATGGACCACCCTGCACGCAGTGCAGCGCGTTGCACGTTTGGCCGGCTGCGTGATGTTGGCAGCTTGTGTGTATTTCGCAGTGTTGTTTGCCACAGGGCTGCGGTATCAACATCTGCGTGCCGCGGATCGCTGATGCAACTGCTGCGCAAACTCGTGCCGTCCCGCACCGCCGGCGGTCAGGTGGTCACCATCGGCAGCTTTGATGGCCTGCATGTGGGGCATCGTGAGTTGTTGCGCCGGGCACTCTCGCACGCGCAGTTGCGTGGGCTTGCCAGTGTCATGTTGACCTTTGAGCCGCTGCCGCGCGAATTCTTCTCGCCGCAGTTGCCGCCGCCACGGCTCAGTTGTTTGCGTGAGCGCTATCGGCTGTTGCAGGGCACGGGTCTAGATACGCTGTGTGTGCTGCGCTTCGACGCTGCTCTGCGTCAGATGGACGCAGAGGCCTTTGCCAGGTTGCTGCAGCAGGCTCAGGTGCGACAGGTGGTGGTGGGACACGACTTCAAAGCAGCACGCGATGGCGCCGCCACGGCACTCTGGCTGCAGCAGCAGGGGCCGCGATTCGGTTTTGAGGTAGAGATCGTGCAGCCTGTGCTGGTTGATGGGTTGCGGGTCAGCAGCCGCGCGGTGCGCGAGGCGCTGCGCGCTGGCGACTTGCTCCTGGCTGAGCGCCTGTTGGGTCGTCGCTATGCCATGACCGGTCGGGTGCAGCGCGGTCAGCAGCTGGGCCGCACTTTGGGCTATCCGACCGCCAACCTGCGGTTGTCGCGGCGCAGTTCGCCCTGTGACGGTATCTTTGCAGTGCGCGTGCACGGGGTGCGCGGGGTGCGCGATGATGCGACGGGCCGGCGCGGTTTGCCCGGTGTTGCCAGCTTGGGCACGCGACCGACCGTGCAGGGTCGCGAGCCGTTGCTGGAGACGCACCTGTTCGATTTTGAGGGTGACCTTTACGGCCAAGAGATCGAGGTGGAGTTCGTGGCGCGACTGCGCGGCGAACAACATTTTGATTCGCTGGATTTGATGGTGGAACAGATTCATCGCGACGCGGCGCAAGCCCGTGCGGTGCTGGCCGCCGATCGCTGAACTGAAGCTGGAGCAAGACCGGGTGACAGACTACAAGCAGACAGTAAACCTGCCGCAAACCGACTTCCCGATGAAGGCCGATCTGGCCCGTCGTGAGGCGCCTTTGCAGGCTTGGTGGGACAGCCAGGACATCTACGGCAAGCTGCGTGCGCAGTCGGTCGGTCGTCCGCGCTTTGCGCTGCACGATGGCCCGCCTTATGCCAATGGTGTGATCCACATCGGTCATGCCACCAACAAGGTGCTCAAAGACTTCATCGTCAAGTCGCGCACGCTCGACGGCTGCGATTCGCCTTACATTCCCGGTTGGGATTGCCATGGCTTGCCCATCGAACTGCAGGTCGAAAAAAAGCATGGTCGCGTGGGTCAGAAGCTCGATGCGCGTGCGTTTCGCGCCGCCTGCCGTGCCTATGCGCATGAGCAAGTGGAGTTACAACGCAAAGACTTCAAGCGTCTGGGCATCTTGGGCGATTGGGATAAGCCCTATCTGACGATGGATCCAGCGTTCGAAGCGCAGCAGATCCGCGGGCTGGGCAAGGTGATTGCTAACGGTCACTTGTACAAGGGCGCAAAGCCCGTGCACTGGTGTCTGGATTGCCGCTCGGCATTGGCCGAGGCCGAGGTCGAATACGAAGACAAAACCTCTGCAGCCATCGATGTGGCTTTTGCGGTGGTCGATGGCGCCGATCTGGCTAAACGTGTGGGCGCAGTCGATGCCGCCACCGTGCCGGCTTCGCTGGTGATCTGGACCACTACACCGTGGACGCTGCCGGCTAATGAGGCGGTGGCCTTGCGTGCCGATCTGGATTACGTGCTGGTCGAAGTGCAACGCGAACACGGCACTGAGCGATTGCTGCTCGCCGAAGGCCTGCGCGATGTGTGCCTGGCGCGCTATGGCTTGGCAGCAGTGCGCGAGGTGGCCCGTTGCACCGGCGCGGCGCTTGAGGGATTGCAGTTGGCACATCCGTTCTTGCCTAAGCAGGTGCCGGTGGTGCTGGGCGATCACGTAACGCTTGAAGCCGGTACGGGTGCAGTGCACACCGCGCCGGCGCATGGTCAGGACGATTTTATTGTCGGTCGTCAGTACGGCTTGCCGGTGGTCAATCCGGTGGGTGGCGATGGCCGCTTCTTTGCCGATACACCACTCGTCGGTGGACAGAAGATTGATGAAGGCGGCAAGCAGCTCATCGAACTGATGCAGGCCAGTGGACGTCTGCTGCGGCATGAGCCCTTGCGCCACAGCTATCCGCATTGCTGGCGCCACAAATCGCCGGTCATCTTTCGCGCCACGCCGCAATGGTTCATCTCGATGGACCAGAACGGCCTGCGTGCCGGCGCGCTGCGCGACATCGCGACAGTGAGGTGGATTCCTGCGTGGGGTGAGCAGCGCATCAGCGGCATGATTGCCGGTCGCCCGGACTGGTGCATCTCGCGTCAGCGCACATGGGGTGTGCCGATCACGCTGTTTGTGCACAAAGAAAGCGGCGAGCTGCATCCACGCACCCAGCAGATCATCCAGACCGTAGCTGCGATGGTTGAGAAGGACGGCATCGACGCTTGGTTTGATACCGATGCTGCAACGCTCATTGGTGCGGACGATGCGCAGGTCTACGACAAGGTCACCGACGTTATGGACGTGTGGGCTGACTCAGGTTCCAGTTTCGAATGTGTGGCTCATACGCGCCCGGAGCTTGCCGGCCCGGTCGAGATGTACTTGGAAGGCTCGGACCAACATCGTGGTTGGTTCCACAGTTCGCTGCTGATGTCCGAAGCGTTGTATGGCCGTGCGCCCTACAAGAACGTGCTGACACACGGCTTCACTGTCGATGACAAGGGCCGCAAGATGTCCAAGTCGTTGGGCAACGTGGTGGCACCCGACAAAGTGGTGTCGACGCTCGGTGCCGATGTGCTGCGCTTGTGGGTGGCGTCGACCGACTACACCAGCGAGATGACCTGCTCTGACGAGATCTTGAAGCGCACGTCAGACAGCTATCGCCGATTGCGCAATACCGTGCGTTTTTTGCTGGGCAATCTGCATGGCTTTGATCCGCAGCGCGATGCTGTGCCGGCCGACCAACTAGTGCAACTGGATGCTTGGGCCATTGCGCGTGCAGCGCAGTTGCAGGATGAGGTGATTGCGGCCTATCGCGATTATCAGTTCCTGTCGGTCTACCAGAAGGTGCATGGCTTTTGCGTAGCAGAGCTGGGCGGTCTGTATCTGGATGTGATCAAGGATCGTCTGTACACCACGCCGGCCGGCAGCGCAGCGCGCCGCAGCGCTCAGACTGCCATGTATCACATAGCCCATGCGATGACGCGTTGGCTCGCACCTATCCTGTCTTTTACGGCCGAAGAAATCTGGCAGCACTTGCCCGGCGCTACGCAAGTGGCCGAGTCGGTGTTCCTGACTCAGTGGTATCAGCTGCCAGCCATGCCGTCACAGGCCATTGACTGGGCTGCGCTGGTGCAACTGCGTGCGGCAGTGCTGCGGCAACTGGAAGTGCTGCGCGATGCCGGCAGCATCGGTGCGCCGCTGGATGCAGAGCTGGATGTGTACTGCCTGCCTGCGCAGTTGGCTGCGCTGTCGGCGCTGGGTGATGAACTGCGGTTTTTCACGATTACCTCTGCTGCGCGCGTGCATGCGGTTGCAGCAGAGCAAGTGCCTGCCGATGCACAGCCTGCGGATACCGGTGCCGGTGTAGTTGAGGGTGTGTGGCTGCGCGTGCAGCCCGCGGCACCTGCCAAGTGCGTGCGCTGCTGGCACAAGCGCGAAGATGTGGGCAGTCATGCCGAGCATCCGGAGTTGTGCGCACGCTGTGCGGGCAATGTCATGGGCCTGCCTGAGACGCGTCAGTTCGCATGAGCACGAACGACACCACCCCCAGCGCGCCGCAGTTTGTGGCGCTGCCGATCGGACAAAGCGGTCTGCCGTGGTTGGTGCTGTCACTGGCAGGCGTGATCGCCGATCAGGCCAGCAAGGCGTGGGTGGTGGCCAACTTCCAGTTGTATGAAACGCTCACGCTATTGCCAGTGCTGGACTTCATCCACACGCGCAATACGGGCGCTGCATTTAGCTTTCTGGCCACGGCCGGTGGTTGGCAGCGTTGGCTGTTTGCCGCGCTGGCCCTGGGTGTCAGTGGCGTGATTGTGGTGTGGTTACGGCGCACGGTTGCCGCCTTGCAGCCCTTGCTGGTGGTGGGTTTGTCGCTAGTTCTGTCGGGTGCCGTGGGTAATGTGATTGACCGCTTGCGCCTGGGTTATGTGGTGGATTTTGTGGCGGCGCACTGGAACAACCACTACTTTCCGGCCTTCAATGTGGCCGACAGCTGTATTACCGTTGGCGCCGGCTTGTTGATACTCGATGCCTTGCTGTCCGGCAGGGTCAAGGTTGCAGGGGGACAGTGATGAAGATCCTGCTCGCCAATCCACGCGGCTTTTGTGCCGGTGTCGATCGCGCTATTGATATTGTCGAGCGCGCCATCGACTTGTTTGGTGCGCCCATTCATGTGCGTCACGAAGTCGTGCACAACCGCCAGGTTGTTGAGCGGCTGCGGGCGTTGGGTGCCGTCTTCATCGAAGAGCTGTCAGAAGTGCCGGCTGGTGCCACGCTCATCTTCAGTGCACATGGTGTGTCCAGTGCCGTCGAGGCCGAGGCCGCGCAACGCGGCTTTACGGTGTTTGATGCGACCTGTCCGCTGGTCACCAAGGTGCACCTGGAAGTCGCCCGTCATGCGCGCGATGCGCGCGATGTGGTGCTGATTGGCCATGCCGGTCACCCGGAAGTTGAAGGCACCATGGGTCGCTTTGATCCTGCTTATGGTGGCTGCATTCATCTTGTGGAAGATGTGGCAGGTGCCGAGGCCTTGCAGGTGTCGCGCCCCGAGACGCTGGCTTTTGTTACGCAGACCACGCTATCGGTCGATGACACGCAGGCCATCGTGCAGGTGTTGCGCCGGCGCTTTCCGCAGTTGGCCGCGCCGCGCATTGAAGACATTTGCTACGCCACGCAGAACCGCCAAGACGCCGTCAAAAAGCTGTTGCTGCAGTGCGATGCCTTGGTGGTGGTGGGTTCGGCAAGCAGTTCCAATTCAAACCGATTGCGTGAGCTGGGTGAACGCGCCGGCGTACCGTCATTCCTGGTGGATGGACCAGCCGACCTGCAGCAGCACTGGTTCGCTGGTTGCAATGCCATCGGTGTGACCGCAGGAGCGTCAGCTCCAGAGTTGCTGGTGTCGCAAGTGGTAGCGCAGTTGCAGTTGTGGGGCGGCGAGGTTGCCGAGGAATTGGTGGGTCGCCCCGAGAACGTAGTGTTCAGTCTGCCGCGTGCGCTGCGTAAGGTGCAGCGCAGCCCCGACGCTTAGCGCCAGCAGTCCGTGCCTGCGGCAGGTTCGCCGCCGCGTCGGCCCAGTTCATCGATCCACAATAGTGTGCAGGCGCCATCGCTGGCTTGGGTGCCGCCGTGCACAGGGCGTGCCTCGGCTCTATAGGCTTGGGCGTCATCAGTCGTGTGCAGTTGAAGATCGTAGCGATGGTGTTCGCTGCGTGACGCAAGGCTCAGTCCGGTGTCGTCGTTGGTCTCTAGCGTCATCGCATAGCGCAAGCGCTGCGCATACCAACGTTCTTGCGCTGTGTGTATGTGCAACAAGGCTAGGCGCGCTTCGTTGCGATGCACACGCTGCAGCAGCGTTTGCATTGTTGGTATAGCCATGCCCGCCAGAGTGACCATCAGCGTCATGACGCATAGCAGCTCTATCAGGCTGTAGCCCTGGTGCTCAGTCCGCATCGTCGCGTCTCCAATACAGCTGGCGCGGTGGCGGTAGTGCAGGGCAGGCCGCAAGGGGCGTGTTATCGAGTTGGCAGCCGGACACTCGTGGATCTGCAGTCGGTGGTGTGGGTGTTAGCGCCGCATCGGCTCGATCAACTTCGGTGATTTGCACTGCACGGTCTTGCGCATCATTGCGACCGTCTTGGTTCAGATCCAGAGCCGGCAGGCCGGTAACGGCCGATACGGCACCGACGGCTACTTGCACTTGCGGCTGACGGTTGCGGCAGGCAAGCGACTCTAAAGGCGGTGGCGAGAGCACTTGCGTGAACAGCAACACGCCACCCAAGGTTAGCGCACGCGTCATGGATTGACCCTGGCCCAGCAGCAGTTGCCAGCCAGGCGCTGCAGCGCTGATGCCTTGCTGGCTGCTGTCGTTGAGCATGGGCAGGTCGGATGCACTCAAGGCAAGCCGCGCATCAAACTGTTGCTGTGTTTGTGTGGTGTAAGGCTCGCGGTCCCGCACTACGAACAAGGCCTGTGTACCTGCAACACCAAGGCCGGTCGCTACACTTCCCAGTGCGATGTTGAACCATTGATTGGTGCCTTGGCGTAGCAGGGCGACATCGGGGGCAGCCAGAAAGCCGCGCGACAGCGGATGTGCCGGATCGGCCAGCTGCGCAAGCACACCACCTGCGGCCAATCGCGTAGGAAGTGCACCGGGTGTGAAGTCAAAGCGCCACAGCGCCGCATTCCAGTCGCCCACATACAGGCGATCTATTTGGCCATCGTTGTTGGTGTCGAGCACGGTCAGTGCCGCCGCCATGGCGTGTTGCATAGAGGCGAAAGACTGGTCTGCACCACTACCCGCTGGACCGGCGCGCCACAGCAGTCGACCGTCTTGCGCGTCCAGCGCCAGTAACTGCGCGCCGCTGCGTGCCGAAGTGGTTGCCGTGGCTTTGCGGGGCAAGCCTGCACCCAGCAACACCACCCACTGCGCGTTGTCGTGGTTGAGTTTGCCTATACGTAGTCGCCCCACGGTGGGTGCCACCACTACGTCTGCCAAGTTGCCCAGTTGCTGATCATCGTGCCTCCACAACAGCTGTGGTGGCCCCGGAGTGCTGAGCTCTAAAGCGGCTATGGCAGAGTGGTTGCGGCCTTGGGATTGCCAGCGGATCGATAGCATCAAGCGAGCGCGGTCACCCTGCGCAGCGTTGATGAGCCCGTCACCATTGGCATCTTGTAGCAGCGGCGCAATCCACAGTTGGCCTGTGCAATCGCTGCCATTAACCGCTTGCTGCACTTGATAGCTCCAGCGCGGCGTACCGTCTGTATCGCGCGCCTGCAGCGTGAGCCCTGTACTGTCGAGCTGCACGCGGTTGCCGGGCAGTGTGCTGGCATAGGCCAGTTGCACCGCTGGCATGGCATAGCAGGGCGATGTGGTCCACAGCAACAGCGCAGCGAACATAACGCCGAGCGCATATCGCGTAGGCGGCATCATCAATAAGGCTCGGTGCGTTGCAGCCCGACTGACACCTGCAGTCGTGCACCCCGCGCTGCGGTGCCGGTGGACTGGACCTGCAGGTGATGGGTGCGATACCGGTCTGCGCTATAGCCTTCTGCAGTGCTGTAGCCGTGGTCGATCCACTGCACCTGAGCTTGTGCTTCGGCGGACACCACCGTGTAAGGCAGTGGCAGCGTGCTGCCTGATGCCGGCAGTTGTTGCAGGGCGTGGGCGATGCCGTTGCCAGCGGCATTGAAGACGGACTGTCGCAGTTGCCATTGGGTGGCCAGCGCGCGCTCTGCTGCGGCATCGAGCAGTCCTTGGGTCAGCAGTAACGACAATAGCGCCAGCAGCATCAGCACCAACGGCAGCGCGACGCCTTGTTGTGACCGACAGCGCGTGGTCATGTGCGCGCGGCATTGCGCAGGGTGATGCTGCGCGTTAGTTGCAGGGTGTTGTCGGCGGCGGTAGTGCCCACTTCGCTGCGACTGCCGGTTAACTGCAATTGCAACTGTACGGCCAGTGGGTGTTCGCCTACTGGCAGCGCAGTGCCGCGGACAAACTGCAGCGCCGCGCCGTCCGCAGGTTGATAGCCCAGCAGCACTTGCAGACTGCTGACGCCGGGTAACACCTCGGTATCGATAAATGCAGGACTACCGGCATAGCGCGTAAGCGATTTGACGCGCAGTGCCGGCAGCGCGCTGTTACTGCCGTCGGCACGACGCGCGATGTAATAACAGCGCACCAGCAGGTCATGCAGTTCGGTGTGGCCGGGCAGAAGCACGGTGCCTGTGGGCAGCGTGCCGTTGGCTAGCAGCGTGCTAACTGCTGGAGTGGCCGTGCTGGTGAGTAGTTGTAAGCGACCTGCATCGGGTGTTGTTGCAGCGATGGCACCACGGCGCACGATGAGCACGTCGGTACCGGCCACCCAACCACCGCCTGCTGCGGCACAGGTCAGCGGCCAGCGGTTGTGGCTGACCCCTACCGCGACGGCCAGATCTTGGACAAGACCTGCACCGCAGCCGCTGGCACTGTTGCCAACAGCGGCGGTGCTGATGCGGTCTGCGACGGTGAGGCCATAGCCACCGGCCAGTTGCAGCTCGGGCTCGAGCACCGACAACACATAGAGCGCACGCTCTTGTAGGCGATTGACCGACTGCTCTTGCTGCAGCGCCGCGCGGCCTGCTGCAAAGGCAGACAACGTACCGGTGATAGCCAGCGCGCCCACGGCCAGACTGATCAACAGCTCGGGCAAGCTGAAGCCGCTGTGATGTCTCATCACGTTGGTCCTTGCTGTGGCAGCTCGGCGATGTGGCTGGCGGCGGCGCCGTCGGCGGCGTCGATCCAGTGCAGCTGGATGCGCCAGCGCGCCGGCATACCTTGCGCGGCTGGCAGCAACTGCACGCGGGCCACATCGTCTGCCACGCGCGCGCCGCTGCTGGGCAATAGCACTGCGGCAGCCTCTGACTGCCAGGCGGCCAGATTGGTGGAGGGGTCGGCTTGCAGGCGCTCGGCCAGTTCGGCAGCCAGCTCGATGGCGCGGACTCTTTGCAAGGCAGCCCGGCTGCCCCTTGCTGCCTGACTGCTGATCTGCAGGGCGGTCAAGGTTCCCAGTGCCAGCAGGACAGTGGCCAACAGTGCCTCGATGAGGCTGCTGCCGGCCTGCCTGCTGCGGGCCATCCGTGGCCCCTGTGCGTCCCTGCCCATGCCGTGGCCTCCGCGTTGCCATACACGCAGGCTAGGGTTGCAGTGGCTCGCAGGACAGGCGACAAATTGCTGTAGTTGTGTCAAAACTATCGTCATCCCCTGTCGTGGCTGATTGGCATGAACGTCTGTCCGGACTCCACCCGTTCTCGTCATCGTGGCGGCGCTACGCTGCTGGGCGTGCTGCTGAGCCTGGTGCTGAGCGTCGCGCTGGCGCTGTTTGCTGTGCCTGCTTGGCAGGCGCATCGACTGCGTCTGCATCGTGTGGATGCGCGCACCGAGTTGATCAGTACGGCGCAGCGTTTGGCTGCCTGCTTTGAGCGTTTGCAGGCCTACGACAACCCGGCCTGCACGGTGAGCCTGCCGGCGGCCGTAGCCGACAACACCTATCAGTTGCAGGGCACGGTGGAGCACGGTGCATTCAAGTTGACCGCGCATCCTGTGGGTGAACAAGCGGCCGATGCGGATTGCGGTGACTTCCAGTTGGACAACGCCGGTAAGCGCAGCGTCAGTGGTGTGTTGCCCGCCAAAGAGTGTTGGTGATCAGTCGCAGCTGCGGGTTGTAAGGCGCTGCAGTCTGGGCCGTCCGGTTTCACTGATGATCACTTGCTGTGCGCGTCCGCGTGCAGCCACATCGCATAGCGTCAGCGTGAGGGTGGTGCCCGAGCGGGGCAGCGGATACCACGTGGCAGCCGTACGCGTCGCCAGCAGTTGTGTGCCCGGCGCCAAACGATCGTGACGCAGCAACACCGGCACGCTATCCAGCGTCCACGTGGCCCATCCGGGCGCGTTGGCCGGTCTAGTCAGGCAGTGCCCGTTGGCATCGGCCAGGCACAGCCTGGTTGCCACACCGCGCGTCAGTGCCGCGGTTCGCGCTTGGTGGGCGGATTGCAGCAAGCGGTCGGCGGTGGTGGCCAGTTGCAGGTCGGCGCGCAGCGCGGCAAAGCCTGGCACGGTGATGCCGGCAAGTATCGCCAGCAGGCTCATCACCAGCAGTAGTTCGATCAGGGTATGGCCGTCAGCACGCATTACCGCAGCCTGCGGCAGCCTCTTGTAGGCGGGCCAGCTGGCTATTTGCCGTGTTTGGCGGGTAAGGGCGCTTGCCTGCTGCTGTGACGCATGGCACTGGCCTAGCGGGCCCCGTTTCCCCTAGAATGCGCGACCCCGCCGGAGTAGCTCAGTTGGTAGAGCACGTCATTCGTAATGATGGGGTCGTAGGTTCGATTCCTATCTCCGGCACCACTTGATCCCCAAAGGCCGCCCTCAACAGGCGGCCTTTGGCGTTTCCGGCTTAATTCTTTTTACGCCCGCCTTCCAATTGCCACCTGTTGTCCCCATTACGTTACTTCACCAACGGATTCTGCTCGGCTTCATGCTGGGCAAGGAAACAGGCTGCAATGCTCCCCCCCCCCCCCCCCCCCCCCCCCCCTTTCCTCCTCCACCCCCCCCTGCCAGCCCCCGCACCCCCCCCCCCCCCACCGCCCCTTCCCGCAGTGCCCCGCGCCATCCTTTTTGACTTGGAGCCCGGTGTGATGGACTCTGTGCGCGCCGGCCCCTTTGGGCAGCTC
>CANFSB010000062.1 GCA_947449495.1 Pseudomonadota bacterium | reverse complement strand
CCGCTGATCACGCCAGAGCGTTGGATGAAGGACTATGAGGCGGCAGGCTTTCGCGAAGAAGTGAAGCCGCTGATCATGAAGCTAAACGCCATCAAGGCATTGGGCTTGGATCGCTAAGGCACTGTGCATTGCACCGGGGGGGTGACATGAACACACGTCGTATCGTGTTGGCACTGGCGGTAACGCTGGCCACTGTGGTGTTTGCGCCGGCAGCACTGTCACAAACCAAAGCTGCCAAGCCGCTCAAGATCACCGTCTATGGCGGCAGTGGCGCCATTGGCAGTCGCATCGTTGCAGAGGCCGTGGCGCGTGGTCATGGGGTCACGGTGGTTGATCGCAGCCCCAAGGCCGACTCTGCCCCGGCCGGCGTCAAAGTGGTGCAGGGCGATGTGTTTGATGTGGCCGATATCGGTCGCAACATCGCCGGTCAAGACGTGGTCATTACCGCCGTGGCGGCACGCCCGGTACCCACGCGCGATTTCTATGTGCGGCTGGTCAAGGGCGTGGTTGAGGCACAGCGTGCTCAGAAGGGCACCAAAACGCGCTATCTGGTGGTAGGTGGCGCTAGCAGCCTGGAGGTTGCGCCGGGCAAACGCCTGGCAGACACGTTGCCTGCCACGCTGCCCGAGGGCACCAAGAACGAGATCTTCTCGATGGTCGACGCATTGGACTGGATGCGCACGGTCAGCGATGTACCGTGGACGTTCTTTAGTCCTGCAGGGACTATTGCTGCAGGCACGCGCACCGCTAAGTTTCGGGTGGGTGGCGATCAGCTGCTCAAAGACGACAAGGGCGACAGCCGCATCAGCTATGAAGACTACGCGGTAGCTATGCTCGATGAAGTTGAAGCACCGCGCTTTGCCAACAAGCGCTTTACTGTTGCGTACTGATCCGTAGAGGCCAGGCAATGCGTGCAGCTCTAACGTGGATGGCTTGTGGCCTGTTGCTGTGTGCAGCAGCGTCCGCTGGTGCGCAGAGCGCTGCTAAGGCAGTAGAAGCCGATGGCACCACAGCGTTACATCGCGCTGTGTATGCCGGTGATCTGCCGCAGGCGCAGCAGTTAATTGCCGCTGGTGCCGATGTGCGCGCGGTCAATCGCTTCGGGGCCAATGCCATGCAGCTGGCTGCAGTGCGCGGTGATGCCGCGCTGCTGCGTGCGCTGCTCAAGGCCGGTGCTGATGTCGATTCGACCACTGCCGAAGGCCAAACAGCGCTGATGGCGGTGGCACGCACCGGCAACGTGGACGCGGCGCGGGTGCTGCTCAAAGCCGGCGCCTCGCTGCATGCCCGCGAGAACTGGGGTGGACAGACGGCACTGATGTGGGCCGCCGCGCAGTCGCAACCCGAGATGGTGCGTTTGCTGGTGTCGCAGGGTGCGCGTGTGAACGAACGCTCTGCAGTGCGCGACTGGCAGCGTCGAGTGACGGCCGAGGGTCGCCCCAAAGACCTGTATCGCGGTGGTCTGACGCCGCTGCTGTTTGCCGCGCGTGAAGGCTGCATGCCTTGTATTGATGTGCTGCTCAAGGCGCGTGCTGATATCAACCTGGCAGACCCGGATGGCACGACGCCGCTGATCATGGCGCTGCTCAATGTGCACTGGGATACCGCGCTGCACCTCATCGAGCGCGGTGCCGACGTACAGCAATGGGATCGCTATGGCCAGACACCACTGTATGTGGCGGTGGATCTCAACACGCTGCCGATCGGCCGTCGCGTGGAGTTGCCGGCAGACGATGTGAACACCGGCGAGGATCTGGTGCGTGTGCTGCTGCAGCGTGGTGCCAATGCCAATGCGCAGCTCAAGCTGCGTCCGCGCTATCGCAACATTCCCAACGATCGCTACATGGACCCCATGATTGTGTGGGGAACCACGCCGTTGCTGCGTGCGGCCAAGGCCGGTGATGTGCCAGTGCTCAAGCTGCTGCTGCAACACGGCGCGCTGGCCAACTTGGCCAATGCCCAGGGCGTTACACCGTTGATGGCTGCCGTGGGCGATGGCCACATTCATGACCCCACACGCGGCCGGTTTCGCACCGAAGAAGACGCGCTGCAGTGCTATGACCTGCTGCGTGCAGCAGGGGCCGACGCCGACGCGCGCACACTGCTGGGCTACGCCGATGCGGATCTTAAGATCATCACCGCCGCCAATCGCACTGCGGTACATGCCGCCGCATCGCGCGGCTGGAACACCGTGGTTAAACGCTTGGTGGCTGATGGCGCCAAGCTGGATGTGATCGACAGCAATGGCTTGTCGGCTATCGACTATGCGCTGGGACGCTTTCGCAAAGAGTTCAACGCCAAGCAACCCGAGCAGTACACCGACACGGTGGCCTTGCTGCGGCAGCTGGGGGCCAGCGCAGAAAATCCCACTGCCACGTTTGCACCTTCATCGGTGCCGCGCATTACTGCGGTAGTGCCGCAGTAATCCTGCAACAGGCCGGCAGCTGCCGGCCTATCCCTGTGTTTACGTGACTTTCAGCGCTGGGCTCACAAGCCAGCCGTGGCCACACTGCTGCCTGCATTGATTTTGTATATTGGAGAAATATACAATGCTGGCACTGCCGTAACGCGTGATCTATGGCCAAGCCGCTCAAGAAGACGCCCAAGTTCGCCACTGAAAAAGCCAAGCGACAGTTTTGGCGTACGCAAGATTCGTCTGACCATGTTGACTGGTCGCAGGCTAAGCGCGTGGAGTTTTCTGGACTTAAGCCGTCCACCAAAACCATTTCGTTGCGCTTGCCGCAGGCTCTGCTGGAGGGCATTCGTGCAGCCGCTGCCGAGCGCGATGTGCCGTATCAGTCGCTGATGAAAGTGTGGCTGCACGAAAAGCTGCACAGCCTCAAATAAGCACAGCGGCTCTAAAACCTCACCCGCCGCGCAGCCTCGCGTTGAAACGCGCCAGCATGCGCTCGGCATCGGGCTTGATACCGCTAAACAGTTCAAACGCCATCACGGCCTGAAACACTGCCATGCCGCCGCCATCGAGCGTGCGGCAACCGGCAGCGCGCGCGACGCGCAGCAGTTCGGTTTCCAGTGGCACATACACCACCTCGGCCACCCACAGCGGCGGGCGCAGACAGGCTGCGGGCACGGGCAACCCAGGCAGCTTGGCCATGCCGGTGGGTGAGGCGTGGATCAGGCCGTCGGCCGTTGCCAGTGCCTCATGCAGATCGCTCACCACCGACACGCTGCGATCGGGAAACTGTGCAGCCAACCGCGCCGCAAGCGTAGCGGCGCGTGCAGCGTCGATGTCGTGTATCCGCAGGGCTTGCGTGCCTAGCTGCAACGCTGCATAGCCCACTGCAGAGCCGGCACCGCCGGCGCCCACCAGCACGACGCGCTCGCGTGCTACATCGGCCATGCCGCGGCGAACGTTCTCTGCAAAGCCCCACCAATCGGTGTTGTGACCTTCGCGGCGGCCATTGCGAAACACCACCGTGTTGACCGACTGCAGTGACTGCGCGTCGGCAGACAATGTGTGCAGTAACGCAATGACTGTCTGCTTGAATGGGTAGGTGATGTTGAGGCCGGCAAAGCCTTGGGCTTCGGCGTGGTCGAGCAGCCGCGGCAGTGCGCTGGCGCCGTCATCCATCAGATCGATGTCGAGCAGCTCATAACGGTAATCGAGCCCCAGCGCGGCGCCTTCGTCCCTGTGCAGCGCCGGGCTACCGGACTTTTGGATACCGGTGCCGATGAGACCGACGCGGATCAGGGTGCCGCTTGCCATACCACGCGCTTTACATCGCCCACCACAAAGACATACGACAGCACTCCCAGCACTGCCAGCGTGGCGATGTACGCCAGTGCCCAATAGAACGACCCGGTATAGGCAACGATGAAGCCGATAACCAACGGTGTGATCACACCGGCGAGGTTGGCGCACAAATTGAATAGGCCGCCGGTAAGGCCGATCAGTTCGCGGGGCGCAACGTCGCTGATCAGCGTCCAGCCCAGATTGCACATGCCTTGGCCGAAGAACGCCACCGACATCACTGCAATGACCAGCACATCGGTATCGACAAAATTAGCGGTGACAATGGTCGATGCCAGCAGTAGGCCCGCGACGATGGGCAGCTTGCGTGCCACATTGGCCGAGCCGCTGCGCTTGAGCAGCAGGTCCGACAGCACGCCACCTGCCAACACACCTACCGCGGCAGCGATATAGGGCATCACCGAGAAGAAGCCGACCTTGATCCAACCCATATGCCGCTCTGTGGCCAGATAGGTGGGGAACCAGGTGAGGAAGAACACCAGTGTGGAGTTGCTGGTGAACTGCCCGATGGAGGCGCCCAGCACTTGGCGTTGCTTGAGCAGGAAACTGATGTTGGACCAGCTGAAGGCGATGGGCGCTGCAGGCGCGGCTACGGCACCGCCGGCTGTGATGTAGTCCATCTCGGCCTGATTGATGCGCTGGCTCTGCGAGGGATCGCGATAGAGCCACCACCACAGCAGCGCAAACAGCAGGCCAGCAACGCCAGCACTGATGAACAGTATGCGCCAGCCGAAGCTTGCAACGATCCAGAACAACAGCGGACTTAGAAAGGCCAGGCCTGCGTATTGACCGACTGAATACACGCCTGTGGCACGGGCACGCTCGGATTGCGGGAACCAGCTGTTGAGCACGCGGCTGTTGCAGGGATAGGCCGGGGCTTCGGCTACGCCCAAACCAAGCCGGTAACCCAGCAGTGACACAAGGCCTGTGGTGAAGCCGTGCAGTAGCGTAAAGGCTGACCACAGGCTCACCGACAAAAAGTAGGCCAGTCGCACGCCGATACGGTCTATGAGCAGACCGCCAGGGATTTGCGCAGCGGCATAGGTCCATGAGAAGGCCGAGAACACCACTCCCATAACGGCGGCATCAAGACCCAGTTCCTCGCGCATCGGCAGCGCCGCAACGCTGATAACGGTGCGGTCGAGGTAGTTGATGAGCGTGCCGACGAACAGCAGCGCCAGAATCAACAGGCGCGCACGCGTCGGCCGTGGGCTCATCGGGCAGCGTTGGCGATGTGCGTGGCCAGAAACTCCATGGCGTAGCGATAGCCTTCAATACCCAAGCCGCTGATAACGCCGGTGGCGGCCACAGTGGTGATGGTGTGGGCGCGCCACTCGGCCTCGCGGCGGTGCACATTGCTGATGTGCACTTCGACAATGGGGCACTCGACCATCTTGAGGGCGTCGAGCACCGGCACATGGTGATACGAGAAACCAGCCGGGTTAATAACCACGCCGGCATCTTTGCGTGCTGCCTGCAGCCACTCGATCATCTGGTGTTCGGCATTGGTCTGGTGACAGACCAGTTCGAGGCCGTGGCGTGCGGCCACTTCCTGGCACAGGGCTTCGACGTCGGCCAGCGTGTTGTGGCCATACAGGTGCGGCTCGCGCTGGCCCAGCAGATTAAGGTTGGGGCCATTGAGCAGCCAGACTCGCTTGGTCATCGTCGTGCGTCCTTAGTTGCGCTTGCCTGTTCTTCAGGCAAGACAAGAGGCTAGCCTGTACCACGCAGCCTGACCAGCCGTATTAAAAACCGCCTGCATTGCGGTCTGGAGCGTTTCGGGAGAAAGTGCGCCCTGCCGATCCGGTATTGGGGGTTTAACAGTGGCCGATAAGCTCGACGATGCGTTTGCCGCAGGGCTCAAGCTGCGCCGGGACATGTTTGGTCCGGCCGGTGCCGAGGAGCGCCTCGCCGCGGCCACGGACTTTAATCGCCCCTTTGAAGAGATCGTCACGCAATACTGCTTTGGCCAGACTTGGATGCGTCCCGGTCTGGACCTTAAGACGCGCAGTCTGTTGACCTTGGCTGCGCTGACGGCGCTGTGCCGGCCCAACCAGCTCAAGGTGCATGTCGCCGGTGCACTGGCCAATGGTGTCTCGCGTGAAGAGATCCGCGAGGTCATATTGCACACAGCGGTTTATTCCGGCATTCCCACCGGCGTCGAAGCCTTTAATGCCGCGGCCGAAACCTTCGCCCGCATCGATGCCACAACCCCTTCGTCACAAGTTTGAATTCTCGGTAAAGGACATCTGCCAGTCATGAGCAACAACAATAAGAAACTCGTCGATGTGGCCGCCGTCATCGATGCGGCGCCGTACTTCTGGATGCCGTTCTTCATCACCGTGATGATGATCCTCATCATGCTGTCGGACGGTTACGACCTGTTCCTGATGGGGCACGTGGGCAATTATTTTGTGAGTGACTGGAAGGTCAGCCGTGCCGATCTGGGGCCCATCAACACCGCAGGTCTGGTGGGTATGGCCGCAGGTTCGGTGGCGCTGGGCTGGCTGGGCGATCGCATCGGTCGCAAGAAATCCTATTTCACCTGCCTGGTGTTTTTGTTCATCGGTTCGGTGCTCTGCTACCTGACCGCCAAGGCCGGCACACCCGAGACTGCAGCCGAATCCATCAAGACCATGACCTTGTGGCGCTTTGTCACGGGCCTTGGCATGGGCGGCATCACGCCGTTGGCCACCACGCTCATCTCCGAATGGACGGGAAAGAAGGTGCGTAGTGTGGTGGTGGCAGCGGTGATCTCGTCTGTGCCGGTGGGCGGTTCGCTGGGCGGCTGGGCCATTCAGCATGTGGAATGGCAGCAGATGTTTTTGATTGGCGGCTTGGTGCCGCTGGCATTGTTTGTGGCGTTCGGCTTCCTGTTGCCCGAGTCGCCCAAGTACATGGCGCAACATGTGGCCTCGCATGGTCGTTTGGCCAAGATGCTCAACCGTCTGGTGGGCGAGCAGCGCTTTGATGGCACCGAGGAGTTCCGCGTACAAGAAGAGGGCAAGCGTTCCAGCCACTGGGTGGCTACGTTGTGGAACAGCGACTATCGCCGGGCTACCTTCTTCATCTGGATCGCGTTCTCGTTCAACAGCTTTGTGCTGTACATGTACACCAACTACCTCAAGGTGCTGATGCCGGTGGATCGCGTTGCGGTTGAGGTTGCCGGCGCTGCACTAACGTATTTCAGCTATGGCGCCTTCTTGGGTTCCATTGGCGGTGCCTTCCTTATCCGCTGGTTCGGCTCGCGTCATGTGGGTTCGGCGCTGGCCTTTGTGGGCGTGGTGGCCACCACTGCCATCGGTGTCTACCTGGTGGGTACGGGCAGCCCCACGCCGTTTAGCATCGTGGCCTCCAGCTTCATTGCCGGTGCGTCGATCAATGGCATGCAGGCTTTCATGTATGCAGTCAGTGCGAACTCTTATCCGACCGATATCCGCGGCTCGGCAGTGGGTATGGCACAGACCATTTCGCGCATCGGTGCAGTGGCCAGTCCGTTGGTGGCCTCGGCTTACCTTGCAATGAAGCCGCTGCCGGACGTGAACCTGTTTTTCTGGTTCGTCGCGGCCTGTGCCTTTGTCACGACGGTCAGCTTCTTCCTGATCCCGTCGCATATCGAGTCCAGCAGCCATCAGGCCAAGGCGGGCGGCTGAGGCCCTTCGGGGCATGATGCAGATCGCAGCGCTGCAACAGCATCTGCGGGGGCAGGGCGGCAATGCCGCTCATGTTTCCAGGGTGCTGCGGCAGTGGCTCAACGCGCTGCCGCAGGATGCAGGCAAGCGGCGCATCGAGGACTACCTGCCGCTGCGTCTGCGGCAGGACTTGCCCCTGTTTGAGCAGCACTTGCACTCACTGGTGACCGTGCACTCGCGCCACAGCGCCGAGGACGGTTCACAGCGTCTGTTGCTATCGCTGACCGACGGTCAGCAAATTGAAGCGGTGTTACTGCCACGCGGCGGCCTGTGCGTTTCCACTCAAGTGGGCTGCGCGGTGGGGTGCGTGTTCTGTATGACCGGCCGTGGAGGGCTGGTGCGTCAGGTGGGCAGTGCCGAGATCGTGGCGCAGGTCGCGCTGGCGCGCCAGATACAGCCAGTGCGTCGCGTGGTGTTCATGGGTATGGGTGAGCCGGCTCATAACCTTGAGGCGGTGATGGAAGCCATCACGCTGCTGGGTAACGAGGGCAACATCGGTCACAAAGACTTGGTGTTCTCGACGGTAGGTGATGCGCGTGTGTTTGAGCGACTGCCGCAAGGGCCGGTGCGTCCGGCGCTGGCACTGTCGCTGCACAGTTGCTTTGATGAGCGGCGGCGTCAGTTGTTGCCCAAAGCCCCGCCGCTATCGGTAGCCGAGTTGATTGCAGCGGCCGAAGTCTATGCGCGCAGCACAGGCTATCCGGTGCAATACCAGTGGACGCTGCTGCAGGGCATCAACGACGGCGATGACGAGCTCGAAGCTATTGCCACGTTGTTGGCCGGCAAGCACGCGATGATGAACTTCATCCCTTGGAATGCCATTGACGGGATGCCTTATCAGCGGCCCTCGTGGGAGCGTGCTGCGCAGATGGCCAATGTTCTCAACCGGCGTGGCATTCTCACCCGACTGCGCCGCTCTGCTGGCCAGGATGTAGATGGGGGGTGCGGGCAGTTGCGTGCGCGCGCCGAGCCACACCGCAAACACCGGAATGCGCCATGACCGAGTCAACCTATCAAGCGCTTAAAGATCGCCATCGCGCAGAGCGTGAGGCGTGGAATAACGAGAACCTGAGCCTGCGCATACACCGGTCCCTGAGTTGGCTAGGCCGGGCCGAGCAGCTGCATCAGGAAGATGGCAGTGATGACCCGGACACGCGATTTATCCTGACGTGGATCGCCTTCAACGCGGCCTATGCCAGCGACATCAAGTCGCATGCCGGCGAGTCTGAGCGCGAGCAGTTCATTGATTTCATCAAAGACCTGCATTCGATCGATACCAAGCGTCGTCTGCACGATCTTATCTGGACGTCTTTCTCGGGCGTGATCCGCACGCTGCTCGATAACCGCTATTTGTTTGAAGGCTTCTGGCGTCATCACCGCGGTGACCGTGATGGCTATGGTGTGATCCGGGATTGGCAGGAGCCTTTTGAGCGCGCCAACATTGCGGCACGGCGTGCATTGGAGCAGCAGGACACCGTCGAGGTGCTCAGCATTGCACTGAGTCGTGTGTATATGCTGCGCAATCAGATCGTGCACGGCGGGGCTACATGGAATAGCGGCAAAAACCGTCAACAGGTGCGCGATGGCGCGGCATTGATGGGCCGTCTGGTGCCGGCGATATTGCAGATCATGATGGACCGGCCCGCGCATTACTGGCCGGCTGCAGCGTTTCCAGTGGTGGGGTCATAAGTACTGTGGAGGGCGCATCGCTGCGTGTGCTGGTAGCCGGTGCCACCGGTACCATCGGTCAGGCCACGGTGCGCGCCTTGCTGCGCCAGGGTCATCAGGTGGTGTGCATCCTGCGACCGGAGTCGACGCAGTCGCTGGCTGACTGGGCGCAGCGCTTGGATGGCGCGCAGTTGCGACAGGCCGATGTCAGCAGTCTGCAGTCGCTGCAACACGACGCGGTGTGTGGCGAGCAGTTTGATGCGGTGGTGTCTTGTATGGCCTCGCGCAGCGGCGTGCCGGCCGATGCCTGGGCCATTGATCATCACGCGCAGTCGCTGCTGTTGCAGGCGGCGCAGGCCGGTGGCGTGAAGCAGTTTGTGTTGCTCTCTGCCATCTGTGTGCAAAAGCCTTTGTTGGCCTTCCAGCACGCCAAGCTGGCCTTTGAGCGCGAACTGATGGCCTCTGCTCTACAGTGGTCCATCGTGCGGCCCACAGCGTTTTTCAAATCTCTGTCGGGTCAGATACAGCGCGTGCGTCAAGGCAAACCATTTCTGGTTTTTGGGGATGGCACGCTGACCGCCTGCAAGCCCATCAGCGACGACGATTTGGGCGATTACTTGGCCGGGTGCCTGCGGGATCCGGCACGCCAAAACCGGGTGCTGCCTATCGGCGGTCCGGGGCCTGCCATCACGCCGCTGCAGCAGGGCCAACTGTTGTTTGACGCTGTTGGCAAACCGGCGCTCTACAAGCAGGTCCCGGTGGCATTGCTCGATGTGATCGTCGCGGTGCTGAGCGTGCTGGGTAGGGTGGTGCCGGCTCTGGCAGCCAAGGCAGAGCTTGCGCGTATTGGCCGCTATTACGCCACCGAGTCGATGTTGGTGTGGGATGCGGCTGCGGGCCGCTATGACGCCGATGCCACGCCTTCGGCCGGCACACAGACGCTGGCCCAGCACTACGCTGCCGTGCTGCGTGGCGACGCACAGGTGACCCTGGGGGACCATGCCGTGTTTGGGAAGGATGGTGGGCGGTACAGGGATTGAACCTGTGACCCTTGCCGTGTGAAAGCAATGCTCTACCGCTGAGCTAACCGCCCGCCGTGGGCCGGCTTGGATCCGGCTCATCAACAGGGGGCGAAGTCTAATCTGGCAGCACCGCCGACGCAATTGCATCGGCAGGGAGCAAATTGGTGCTGCCGGCGGCGAGACCTGTCTCGCCTTGCTCGGCAATCGCCTGGCTCATCTTGCACTCTGCGGGCCTGGCGACTCCTGGTGCAGCGCACCGGCAGCTGAGATCGAGACTGCGCCGTGCCCCGCGCAAAAGCATTGAACCTAATGCAGCAGCTGCGTCGGCGGGCGCACAGATCTGCGATAAACTGGCCCGATCATGACTGTCGTTACACGATTTGCCCCCAGTCCCACCGGTCTTTTGCACATCGGTGGCGTGCGCACTGCGCTGTTCTCGTGGCTCTATGCCCGTCGCCACGGCGGCAAGTTCATCTTGCGTGTCGAGGACACCGACCGCGAGCGTTCTACCGACGAAGCGGTGCGCGTCATCCTGGATGGCATGCGCTGGCTGGGTCTTAACGAAGACGAAGGTCCGTTCTTCCAGACGCAGCGCTACGACCGCTATCGGCAGGTCATTCAGCAGATGCTCGATGCGGGCCAAGCCTATTACTGCTACAGCTCCAAAGAAGAGCTGGAGGCGCTGCGCGAAGGGCAGTTGGCGCGCAAGGAAAAGCCGCGCTATGACGGCCGGTGGCGCGATAGCACGGCCACGCCGCCGGCGGGTGTCACGCCTGTCATCCGCTTCAAGAACCCGCAGCACGGTGACGTGATCGTCAACGATCTGGTGCACGGGCCGACGGTGTTTCAAAACGCAGAGCTGGATGACCTGATCATTCAGCGCTCTGATGGCAACCCGACTTACAACTTCTGTGTGGTGGTCGATGACCACGACATGGGTGTGACGCATGTCATCCGTGGTGATGATCACCTCAACAACACACCTCGCCAGATCAACATGCTGTTGGCACTGGGTGCCACGCCGCCGGCCTATGCGCATGTGCCCATGATTCTGGGCGCCGATGGCGCCAAGTTGTCCAAGCGCCATGGTGCGGTCAGCGTGCTGCAGTATCAGGAAGAGGGCTATTTGCCCGATGCGCTGCTCAATTATCTGGTGCGCTTGGGCTGGTCCCATGGCGATCAAGAGCTCTTTACGCGTGAGCAGATGATCGCTGCCTTCGACATCGCCGATGTGAACAAGGCTGCGTCGGCCTTCAATGCCGACAAGCTGCTGTGGCTCAATCAGCAGCACATCATGCAGGCGCCGGTGGCCACGCTGGTGGCAGCACTGCGCGAACAGTTGGCCATGCAAGGCGCGGTCAGCGATGACGATGCGCTGCTGGCCGGTGTGGTCGAGGCCCAGCGTGAACGCGCCAAAACGATGAAAGAGATGGCCACGGCCAGTCTGTTTTTCTTCCGCGAGCCGGTGGCCGACGAAAAGGCCCATGCCAAGCACCTCACGCCCGAGACGCGCACGTTGCTGGCGGCCCTGCGTGATGACTTAGCTGCGCTGGCGGACTGGAACGCACCGGCAATCCACGAACTGCTCAATGTCTTTGCCACGGCACGTGGGTTGGGGCTGGGCAAGGTGGCCCAGCCGCTGCGCGTGGCGCTGTCGGGTGGCACGGTGTCGCCGCCTATTGATGCCACAGCCACGCTTTTGGGCCGTGAGACTGTGTTGGCGCGTTTGCAGCGGGTCATTTAACGCGCCGGCTCAGTTCAAACCTTGACAGGGTAGCGCGGCCTAAGTACTGTGCCGCCCTCCCGCTG
>CANFSB010000061.1 GCA_947449495.1 Pseudomonadota bacterium | reverse complement strand
GTCGATTACATCGCGGTACACATGCTGCCGTTCTGGGAAGGCGTGCGCGTAGAAGATGCTGTCGAATATGTCGTCGACAAGATGCAGCGACTGCAGGATCGCTTCCCTGACAAGAAAATCATCATCGGCGAAGTGGGCTGGCCTTCTGAAGGCCGCACACGCGAAGGGGCTGTGGCCAGCGTGGCCAATCAAGCGCTGTTCCTGCGCCGCTTTCTGCATCGCGCAGAGGAAGAGGGCTACATCTATTACGTGATGGAAGCTTTCGATCAGCCTTGGAAGGCCTTCAACGAAGGCGGCGTGGGTGCGTACTGGGGCGTGTACAACGTCAAGCGCGAACCCAAGTTCCAATTCACTGATGCCATCGTGCGCGTGCCGCAGTGGCATTTGCTGGCTGGTATCTCGGTTGCGATTTCTTTCCTGCTGGCAGCGATCTTCTATATGAACAGCACCACGCTGCGTACGCGCGGCCGCTTGTTCATCGCACTGGTCATCTATGCCATCGCCACGGCAGCGGTGTACATCGTCTATGACTACTCACAGCAGTACGTGACGCTCAACACCATTTTAGTGGGCACCTTCCTGTTGCTCGGTTCGCTGGGTGTCATTGCCGTGCTGCTTGCTGAGGCACACGAATGGGCCGAAGCACGTTGGGTCAACCGTCGCATGCGGCTCTATACACCAGAGCCCGGCGCCAGCAGCTACCGGCCCAAGGTGTCTGTGCATGTGCCGGCTTACAACGAACCGCCGGACATGCTCATCCAGACCATCGATGCGCTGGCCAAGCTCGACTACCCGGACTTTGAAGTACTGGTAATAGACAACAACACCAAGGACGAGGCGGTATGGCGCCCCGTCGAGGCACATTGCGCCACGCTGGGTCCGCGCTTTCGCTTCTTCCACGTCTCACCACTGGAAGGCTTTAAGGCCGGCGCGCTCAACTTCGCACTGCGCAACACCGATCCGGCTGCTGAAGTTGTGGCTTGCATCGATGCGGATTACATCGTCGATCCGGATTGGCTGCGCGACCTGGTACCGCCGTTTGCCAATTCCAACATGGCCATCGTGCAAGCTCCGCAGGATTATCGCGATGAGCATGAAAACGCCTTTAAGGCGATGTGCTATGCCGAGTATCGCGGCTTCTTCCACATCGGCATGGTTACGCGCAACGAGCGCAACGCCATCATCCAGCACGGCACCATGACGCTGGTGCGACGTGACCTGCTGGAGCGACTCGGTGGCTGGTCCGAGTGGTGCATCACCGAAGATGCTGAACTGGGACTGCGTGTGTTCGAGGCCGGCTACCAAGCCACTTATCTGCCAGACAGCTATGGTCGCGGCGTCATGCCCGACACCTTCATCGATTTCAAGAAGCAGCGCTATCGCTGGGCCTATGGCGCGATGCAGATCATGCGTCGTCACTGGGCAGCGATCTGGAGCCCGTTCGACAGCGCCCTCACCACCGGCCAGCGCTATCACTTTTCTGCAGGCTGGCTGCCGTGGATTGCCGACGGCTTCAATCTGAGCTTCAACATCGCCGCACTGTGCTGGTCTGCAGGCATGGTTTACGCACCACTGAAAGTGGATCCGCCGCAGCTGCTGTTCTCGGTGCTGCCGCTGGCGCTGTTCACCTTCAAGCTTGCCAAGTTGGTGCATCTGTACAGCACGCGTGTCGGCGCCAACATGCGCCAGACACTGGCCGCTGCACTGGCAGGCTTGGCGCTCTCGCACACCATCGGTATCGCCGTCATGAAGGGCCTGTTCACCAGCGGTGAGCCGTTCTTCCGCACGCCCAAGCGCGCTGAACCGCATGCGCTGTTTCGTGCACTGGCCAGTGCGCGTGAAGAAACATTGCTGATGGTCACGCTGTGGTTGGCAGCCTGGGGCATCGCCCGCATCCCGCAGGAAATCGGCAGCCCCGATCTCAAGATGTGGATCGCGGTGTTGTTGATCCAGTCGATCCCGTATGCAGCATCGCTGCTGGTATCGCTGGTCAGCGCCTTCCCCATTCCGGCCAGCGTGCTGGGCGCCACCGAAGATGGCTACCGCAGCGCCATCCCGCAGGAGCCGACGGTCAAGTCACCCGGCGAAGCGTAAGAATATGCCGGGCCGCATCCAGGCCCGGCACGGTTACTGCCTGAACCTGCTCCAGCCGCCAGCCGCGCGGTAACGCACCGGCATCATCAGCATCGGGCAAGGGTGGCCAGCGTCCCTTCATAGCCAACACACAGGTGTGTGCATCGCATAGCGGCGCCACCCAGTGCAGCAAGCGGGGCAATGGTGCAAATGCCCGCGTCACCACCGTGTCGAACGGCGGCAATTGCAACGCCTCAACGCGTGCATGCAGCGATTGCACATTAGTGAGCCCCAGCAGTTGCGCAGCGTGATCGACAAAGCGCAGCTTCTTGGCCACAGAGTCGATGAGCGTGAACTGCCGTTGCGGCTGCAGCAGGGCCAAAGGCAAACCCGGAAATCCACCACCGGTGCCTACGTCGGCCACACGCGTGCCTTGAATAAGGGGCGCGACGCTCAAGCTGTCGAGCAGATGGTGCGTAAGTACTAAGGCCGGTGTATCTAGCGCGGTGAGATTGACCTTCTGATTCCACTCGATCAGCTCATCACCCAACTGCAGCAAGCGTGCGCCCTGCTGTGCATCGATCGGCACACCCAGTGCCGCAGCACCGTCACACAACTGTTGCACAGAGGAGTGCGCGTTCAATGCCGCACCAACGCAGCCATGAACCGCTGCACCGGCATCTGCATCAAACCCTCTTCATCATCAAACAGCGCTGCCACAGCGGATGCATCTTCGGCAGCTACAGCCGCCTGCATCCAAGCTGCCGGCTGCGTGGGCGCAGTGTGCAATTGCCGTATCAAGTCACCAACCTTCATAGGAACCTCGCCGCACAACACTGCAGCACGCGCCTGCGCATCGGCCTGCGCCAGCGCTTGCGCCAACTGCACAGCCGGCGCATCCGGTGCATCAGGCCAACACAGCAGCAAGGCGATATCCGTCGCAGCCTGCTCTACCGACAGTTCAAAACAAGTGCCCGGTACTCGCGCACCGCCCGGCAGCGTCGCGCCCAATGCACGCGGACCGATGTGTGCACGACACTGCGGCTGACGCGCAGCCTGCAACACGCGACCCATCGCAGCGCGCAATACATTACTCATCGCCGCCGTCATGCGGACTCACCAACCGCGTTGGGATCGATGCGCACCACGATACGACCCACATTGCTGCCTTGCAGCAAGCCGGCAAACGCAGTGGGCAAGGCTTCAAAGGCAATGGTGTGCGGTGCGATGCGCGACAGATGACGCGGCCGCAGGTCATCACCCAAGCGCTGCCACAGCGCCAGTCGCAAGGCATGCGGCGTACCCGATGAACCGATGCCCAGCAGATTCACGCCGCGCAAAATAAACGGCATCACCGTGGTGTGCAGCGCTGCACCACCTGCTTGGCCGATGCTGGCCACGCTGCCGCCGGTTATCGTCGCTGCCAGCAAACCTGCCAACAGATCACCGCCCACGTTGTCGATGGCGCCAGCCCAGTGCGCACGCTCCAACGGCTTGCCGCCAAGACCTAGTTGATCGGGCGAGAGCACTTGGGCAGCGCCCAGTGATCGCAGATACGCGGCTTGATCGGGCTTGCGGCTGATTGCCGTGACCGCATAGCCACGCGCAGCCAGCAGATCAATAGCGATGCTGCCCACGCCACCGCTGGCACCGGTGACCGCCACCGGTCCGTGACCCGGCTGCAAACCGTTGAGTTCCAGCTTGTGAATAGCCAGTGCCGCGGTAAACCCCGCCGTGCCCAGCGCCATGACGCTCCACAGCGAATGACCGGGCGGCAGCGGCACCAGCCAGTCGGCCGCGACACAGGCGTAGTCGGCATAGCCACCATCGTGTGATTCGGACAGGCCGCAGCCTGCCACCAGCGCCAGATCACCCTCGTGCCAGCGTGGGTCGGCCGAGGCCACCACCGTGCCCGAAAAATCGATGCCGCCGGTCAGCGGAAAGCGCCGCAGGATGCGACCGGCGCCGCTGGCAGCCAGCGCATCTTTGTAGTTGATGCCGCTAAAGGCCACCCGCAGCAGCACCTGGCCGGCGGACGGTTGCGGCAGCGGCACAGACTCGAAGCCCGCGCGCACGGCAAAGCCAGGGCCACTGGGGTCCTCGTGGATGCGAAATGCGCGCAAGGTCTGCACCGGAGGTGTCCTATTGAATGCTGGCTGCAGCCTAGCCGCCCACCAACCCCTGTCAACCGTCCTAGAATCGGCACCATGAACCTGCGTCTCGCCGCCAGCCTGCTGCTGGCGCTCACACCCGTCACCGCGTTGGCAGACACCACTGCCCCGGACCCGCAATTGGCTGCCTGGTTGCAGGGGCGCGATGCACGCCTGATCGACTGGCTGCCCGATGGCACATTGCTCATCAGCACACGCTTTGGCGAAGTGCGCCAACTGCACCGAGTGACCTCA
Organism: Pseudomonadota bacterium; assembly: GCA_947449495.1. GTDB lineage: Bacteria > Pseudomonadota > Gammaproteobacteria > Steroidobacterales > Steroidobacteraceae > ZC4RG30. Next base: position 7,794 of record CANFSB010000061.1, on the reverse strand, counting down.
CCCCTGGGGCAACGCGAGCAGCTTAGCTTCGGCGATGAGCCGGCCGAAGACGCTCTGCCCAGCGCGCAGACAGCCACCGAGTGGATCCAGCTGCAGGCGCGCGGCGATGGCAGCTTTCTGCTGCTGCCCACGCAAGCCCGGCAGCTACCAGGCACACCGCTGGCGCCGGGGCTCGTGAGCCGCCAACGCCCGATTCGTGCTCACGATGGTCACCGTATCGCCTATGGCAGCCACCGTGAAGACGGCGAAAACCCGGGCCTGACAGTGCTTGATCCGCGACTGCCCACCGCCCCCCAACGTGCTTGTCCGGCCGCGCGGGCAGTGTTGGCGCAAGACTGGTCCTATGACGATGCGCGGGTGCTGCTCATCGAAGCCACCAGCAGCGATACCAGCACGTTGCAGGTTTGCGATTTGGCCACTGGCAAGCTGACCCGCATCGAGCCCGATGCCAGTACCGCAGCCAAAGACACCCAGGTCATCGCTGCACAGTTTTCGCGCGATGGTCGCGGCGTTTATTTTGTGTCGACCCATGGCGACGACTTCACGCAGCTGCGCTATGTCGACCAATACACCCGCGAATCGCGAGTCATCGCCCGTCAAGCCGGTGCGGATATCACCCAACTGCACTTAAGCGCCGACGGCCACTGGCTGGCGTGGACTGTTGCCGAGGCCGGTGGCGATCGGCTGGTCGTACGCGACCAGACCACTGCGCGCGAGTTGGCGCTGACTCCCTTGCCAGCCGGCGCGCAGATCGGCCGCCTGGCGTTTGACGGCGGCGGCACACAGCTGGCGCTGTCGGTCGACTCAGCGCAGGCCGCCAGCGAGGTGCTGGTCTATACGCTGACCGGGTCGAGCAGCTTGAGCGCCTGGACCCACAGCGAACAGGGCCTGCTGCCGGATCTGCCGCGCGTCACGCCCCAACAGCTGCGATTTGCCAGCTGGGATGGCGATGAACGCGGCCCGCGCCAAGTGCCAGCTTGGATTTATCAAACGCCCGGTGAAGGACCTCATCCGGTACTTATCGATCTACCCGACAGCCCCGGTGCGCGCTTTCGACCTGGCTGGGACCCGCTGCTGCAACATCTGGTCACGCAGCAAGGCTGGGCGGTGATTGCACCTCAATTGCGCGGCAGCGGCGGATCCGGACGCAACTGGCAGATGCTGGACAACGGCAAGCTGCGCGAGGACCCGCTGCGAGATCTGGCGGCGCTGCTGGTGTGGATCCGCTTGCAGCCGGACCTGGATGCCAATCGCGTGGTACTGCGCGGTTCCGGTTATGGCGCTTATCAGGTGATGGCGGCGCTGGCCCAGTTCGGTGACCGTTTGGCCGGTGGCATTACGGTCGGCGGTTTTGGCCGCTTTGCGCCCTGGCTGTATTCACACACCAGCTGGCAGCGCGAATTGCTGCGCAGTGAATTAGGCGATGAGCGCGACAGCGCCGTGCGCGAAACCTTAGAGCGCATCTCGCCGTTGACGCGAGCGGGATCTATCCGCAAACCACTGCTGATGGCACTGCCGCCGGCTGATGCGGTCAACGCGGTGGTCGTGGATGACCTGCAGACGCTAGGAGAGCGCGTGCTGGCGCACGGCGTGGAAGTAGAGATGGTGAAAGCCCCGAACGCGGGGCCGGCCTGGCATCGCAAGGCCGAGCGCGACGTCTGGTTGCAGGCCATCGCGCAATTTCTGCGTCGCCGGGCGGTGACGCAGTAAACGCTCCGCTTATTTGGCGGCGGTGTAACGCGAGGTGGGGCGGTACAGCGTCTGCAGCGCCGGACGCTGCTGCGAGAAATAATGCGCCACAGCCTTGATGTCTTCAGGCTTGAGAGTCTGCGCAAAGGCACCCATTACCGCGTTGCGACGCTTGCCGCTGCGGTAATCGTTGAGAGCCTTCTCTATGTAATCGGCGTGCTGACCCGACAGCGTCGGGTAGATGCCGGTGATGCCGACGCCATCTGCACCATGGCAAGCCTGGCAGGTGGCAACCACGGCCGGCGCGGTACCGACCGGCTTGGCACCGGAAGACTTAATAGCCCCGCCCGACAGATAGGCCGCGACGTCCTGCATGTCCTGGTCGTTCATCGACGCAGCGTGCGAGTGCATGGTGGCGTGGCTACGCTCCTGACTCTTATAGGCGGTGAGCGCAACAACCAGATACTCGGGATGCTGGCCCGCGAGCTTGGGCACGCGGTAATCCGGGTAGGCGTTTCTGTAGTTGTCTATGCCGTGGCAACCCAAGCAGGTGTAAGCCAGAGTCTTACCGGCTGCGGCATCGCCAGCGGCCTGCGCCACCGGCGCAGCAACACAACCCAAAACAGCTACTAACGAGAGCAGCGCCGAAGCAGACCAAGAACGGACAGACATTCTGCATCCTTAAGGACGGTCGAAAAGTGCTACGAATGGTACGTTTATGGCTGCAAAAATGCCACCTTCACTGTGGCAGTTCGCTCAAGTAAAAGGCTGATTGATGCTCACTCTCATCCAGCGCGTCACCGAGGCTCAAGTACGGGTCGACGGCCAGATCATCGGCGCCATTGGCCCGGGCATTGTGGCGTTGGTCGGCATCACCCCGGAAGACACTCCAGCAGAGGCCGAACGGCTGCTGCAGCGCATCCTGGGCTATCGGATTTTTGCCGACGACCTGGGCCGCATGAACTTGGACCTGCGTCAGCGCGGTGGCGGTCTGCTGCTGGTGCCGCAATTCACACTGGCGGCCGACACCCGCAAGGGCCTGCGACCGGGCTTCAGCACTGCGGCCGCTCCGGCGGTGGCCCAGCCGTTGTTCGAATCGCTGGTCGAGCGTGCCCGCGTACTGCACCCGCAGGTGGCCTGCGGGCGCTTTGGCGCCAACATGCAGGTCGCGCTGGTCAATGACGGGCCCGTCACCTTCCTGCTGCATAGTGGCGAAGCCAACAAGTAAGGCCATTGTCAGACTTTTGGCCTATCATCAATCCCCCGACGTAGGCAGTTGCAGGAGTTCAGGCCATGGGCATAGGAATGCGCGAACTGTTGATCATCCTGGTGGTGGTCCTGGTCGTTTTCGGCACTAAGAAGCTCAAGACCATCGGCTCCGACTTGGGCGGCGCGGTGCGTGGCTTCAAAAAGGCCATGGGCGATGGCGAAGCCGAGGGCACCGAAGCGGCCAAGCAGCTGCAACAGGCTGCTCCGGATGCCGAGTTCCCCGAGACCAAAACCACAACCAAGCCCGCAGCGCCCTCCGATAACAAGGCGGCCTGAGCGCGTCACTGCGCTGTAAAGAGACCCTAGATGTTCGAGATTGGCTTTTCGGAACTGCTGCTGATCTTTGTCATCGCGCTGATCGTGCTTGGGCCGCAAAAGCTGCCCAAGCTAGTCGCGCAAGTGGGGCGATGGGCCGGCAAGGCACGCGCTATGGCCCGGCAGTTTCGCGAGCAGCTCGAAAGCGAGATCAACCTCGACGAGCTGAACAAGGCGCAGGCCAAAACCCCGCCGCCCCCCTCGCCCTCCAATCCTTGGGATCCGGCGCCAGCAGAACCTGTCGCCACTGCCGAGCCGTCTGCCGCGGCAGACCCTGTGGTGGTCACAGACCCCACCGCGCCAAGCGATGTCACAACACCTGCAGCAACTGCAGATGCACCGCCCGTAGCTACCGCTGCAGCCGAGGGCGCCTCGCCCTACGCCAATCCTTGGGATGCGCCAGCAGTAGCAGCAGAGCCGCCACCGGCAACAGAACCCAGCATCCTGCCGCCAACGGCTACTCATCCTGCCGTGAATCATGAGCGACAAGTCTGATTCCATGGCCGAGGGCACACTGCTCTCGCACCTGCTCGAGTTGCGCGACCGGTTGATGCGCGCACTGATCGCCGTGTGCGTGGTGTTTGTGCCCTGCGCCTATTTCGCCAACGACATCTTCGAGTTCGCCGCGCGACCCTTGTTGGCGCAGTTGCCCAAGGGCGGCTCACTCATCGCCACCAGCGTGATGTCGCCGTTCACCACGCCCTTCAAATTGTCGTTCATGGTGGCGCTGTTCATTGCCATCCCCTATGTCCTGTATCAGGTATGGGGCTTTGTGGCACCTGGCCTCTACAAGAACGAAAAGCGCTTTGCGATGCCGCTGCTGCTGTCGTCCATCGTGCTGTTCTATTGCGGCGTGGCGTTCGCGTACTTTCTGGTGTTTCCGGTCATGTTCCAGTTCTTCGCCGCCACTACTCCGGCCGGCGTGCAGATGATGACCGACATCAACAACTACCTCGATTTCGCGCTGACCATGTTCTTTGCGTTTGGCGTGGCCTTCGAGATGCCCATTGCAGTGGTGCTGCTGGTCATCACCGGCATCGTCAGCATCGAGAAGCTAACGGCGGCGCGCGGCTATGTGGTCATCGGTATCTTCGTCATCGCTGCCATCCTCACGCCACCCGACGCGCTGTCGCAAACGCTGATGGCCGTGCCCATGTGGCTGCTCTATGAGTTGGGCGTGATCTTCGCGCGCATCATGACGCGTAACCGCCCCAAGCCAGAGGCCGAACCGGACGCCGGAGACGCTTGATGAGTGCTCCCGACGGCGGCTTTGCAGGCCACCCGCGGGCACTCTCCACGCTGTTTTTTGCCGAGCTGTGGGAGCGCTTCAGCTACTACGGTATGCGCGCGCTGCTGGTGCTGTTTCTGGTGCAGGCCGTAGCCGGTGGCGGCTTTGGCTTGGATGACCGCACTGCCGCTGCCATCTATGGGCTTTATACAGCCGGCGTATACATCGCCAGCCTGCCCGGCGGCTGGATAGCCGACCGGCTCATCGGTGCGCAACGCGCCGTGTTATGGGGTGGCATCGGCATTGCGCTGGGCCATCTGGTGCTGGCGCTGTCAGGCAGCCTTGCCATGTTCTGCACTGGCCTTGCCATCATCGTGGTGGGCACAGGCCTGCTCAAGCCCAATATCGCCGCACTCGTTGGTGCCATCTATCCCGAAGGCGGCGCACGACGCGATGCCGGCTTCACCGTGTTTTACATGGGCATCAATCTGGGCGCGATGATCGGCCCATTGATCACTGGTTGGCTGGCGCAGCAATACGGTTGGCATGTCGGTTTCATCGCGGCAGCGCTAGGCATGTTGCTGGGTGTGGCGTGGTTTGTCGCCACACGCGCACGACTGGCCGGCGCCGGTGCAGAGCCCGCTGCACACCCTTACGGCAGCGCCGGACTGCGTGCCGTCAAGCAACGGGTGTGGATCACCGGCGCAGTGTTGTTAGCGCTTGCCGTGTTGTTCGCATCGGGCGTTACCGGTTTGTCGGTACTGCAACTGCGCGGCATCACCGTGTGGATCATCCTGGCTTTAATGCTGGGCGGCTTTGCGCAGTTGCTGTTGGGGTCGGGCCTTACTGCAGAGGAGCGTCGTCGCGGTTTGATGTTGCTGGCGCTGTGTGCGGCCAGCAGTGTGTTCTGGTCGGGCTTCGAACAAGCAGGCTCTTCACTCACGCTGTTTGCAGAGCGCCACACCGGCCGTGAGCTTGCGGGCTTCACTATTCCCACCAGCTGGTTTCAGTCGCTCAACTCCATCTTCATCATTGGCTTTGCGCCGCTGTTCTCGGCGCTGTGGATGACCCTAGGCAAACGCGACCTCTCGTCGGGCGGCAAGTTTGTGTTAGCGCTGCTGTTCATGGCCGCAAGCTTTGTGGTGATGGCGCTGGCATCACGCATCGTGGCCAACGGTGGCCTTGCTGGTCCAGGCTGGCTCATTGCCACCTATCTGCTGCACACCTGGGGCGAACTGGCGTTAAGCCCCGTGGGCATGAGCGCCGCGACGCAACTGGTGCCGTCACGCTTTGCCGGGCAGGCCATGGGCCTGTGGTATGCCAGTCTGGCCATGGGCAATCTGGTAGCCAGCCTGTTTGCCGGTGAATTCGATACATCCAATCTTGCGGCGATGCCCGGCCAGTACCTGCACATCACCACCGTGCAAGGTGCTGCTGCAGTGGCGCTGCTCATCGTGCTGTGGTTGCTGCAACGCCGCAGCAGCACCGCTGCTTCCTGATCGCTAACCGGAGATACCTACATGGCACTAGTTCAACTCGTCGTCGCTCTCGCCCTGCTGCAGTTCATGGTGTTTGGCATGGCTGTCGGCTGGGCCCGCGGCAAGTTCGGCGTCAAAGCGCCAGCCACGACCGGCAACGAAATCTTCGAGCGTTATTTTCGCGTGCAGATGAACACGCTGGAACAGCTGGTGGTATTCGTGCCAGCCATCCTTCTGTTTGCCACGCTTTACAGCACTACGCTGGCCGCCATCCTAGGTGCAGTGTGGTTGGTAGGTCGCGGCATTTTCTTTTATAGCTATACGCGCAACCCGGCCTCGCGCGGCCTGGGCTTCATGCTGACTATGTTGCCCAGCGCCATCATGGTGATCGGCGTGATCGTCAGCACGATCCGGGCTGCTATCGCCGTTTAAGGGCCATGAACACCAGCGGCAACACGCTCAGCATCACGATGCCCAGCGAGACCAAACCAAAGTTGCCGCGAATGATGGGCAGGTTGCCAAACAAGTAACCGCCCCAGGCAAACACGTTCACCCACACAATGCCGCCTGCCACCGAGTAGGCGGCAAAGCGCGGCCAAGGCATATGGCCCATGCCAGCGATGAACGGCGCAAACGTGCGCAATATCGGCGCAAAGCGCGCCAGCACAATGGTCATGGCACCGTGCTTTTGAAAATAAGCTTCGGTGTAGGTCAGATAATCCATCTTGATGAACCTGTAGCGGCCGCTGAACGCGTGTGCACCAAAGACTTTGCCAAAGCCATAGTTGGCTAAGTTGCCCAAGATAGCGGCCACCGACAGCAGCAACACCAAACGCGGCACTGTCAGCGTGCCGCCTTCATCAAGCGCTGCCAGTGCGCCCAGTGCAAACAACAGCGAATCACCCGGCAACACCGGCACGACGACCAAACCGGTTTCGGCAAACACGATCAAGAACACTATCGCGTAGATCCACACACCGTACTGCGCCACCAATTCGACCAGATGCCGGTCGATATGCAGAACCATCTCAAGCAGCGTTTGCAGCAATTCCATGCGATGTAGTCTCGTCTTAGTGTTGGGTTAGCAGTGCAACGGAGTGAAATGCCAGCTTATGCGGACGCTCATGGTGGGGCGGGTCGCTGGAACCACGGCCGCGGATCAATGGGCTTGCCGTCGCTGCGGATCTCAAAATACAGCTCGGGTTGCGCGCGGCCGCCGCTGTCACCGACCGTGGCAACTTGCTCGCCAGCAGCCACTGCTGCGCCACTGGCCTTGAGCAACTCATCGTTATGGCCATACAAACTCAGCCAGCCCGAACCGTGATCGATAATGACCAGCTGACCCAATCCGGGCAGCCAATCCGCAAATGCCACACGACCGGCCGCCACCGCCCGTACTGCTGCGCCGCGCTCAGCGCCCACCATCACGCCATTCCAGCGCACGCTGCCGGCACGCAGTTCACCAAACCGTGCCACCAACTTGCCGGCCGTAGGCCAATCGAGCTTCCCGCGTAATTTCGCAAACAGGCCGTTGCTGCTGCCCTTGGAGGCAGGCGGCGCACGCTGCGCAGCGCGTTCTGCGGCGCGCTTGAGTTCGGTCAGGACGGTTTCGAGGGCCTGCTGCTGCTGCTGCAAACGCGCCAGCATCTGGGCGCGCCCCTGTGAAGCCTGCTCCAAGCCCACCAGTACTTTGCCGCGCTGCGTCCGCGCCTGCTCCAGGTCACCCAAGCGGGCCTTCTGGGATTGCTCCAACTTGCCCAGCTTGTCGTCTTCGGTAGCGATCGAGGCGCTAAGTTTCTCGATCTTGGCGATATC
>CANFSB010000060.1 GCA_947449495.1 Pseudomonadota bacterium | reverse complement strand
GGCGTGCTGACCCTGCGCGGCGAGCGCAAGGCCGACAAGCGCGACAACCGCGCCGGCTACGAGCGCATCGAGCGCGTCAGCGGCAGTTTTACCCGCCGCTTCACGCTGCCCGACAACGCCCAGGCCGAGCAGATCCGTGCGCGCTTCAACCACGGCGTGCTGGAGCTGACCATCCCCAAGCAAGCCGCAGTGCAGCCGCACCGCGTGCAGGTCGAAGCCGCCTGACTGCCACCACGGCCGGCGTGTGCGCTGCGCACGCCGGCTGCTATGCCAAGGGCTGCTGCGGTTAACATCAGCCTATGCACATCTATTTAGTCGGTGGCGCAGTGCGCGACGCACTGCTCGGACGCGAAGTCGCAGAGCGCGATTACGTGGTCACCGGCGCTACTGCGCAGCAGATGCTCGACTTGGGCTATCGCCCCGTCGGCCGGGATTTCCCGGTGTTTCTGCATCCAGACACCCATGCCGAACATGCGTTGGCGCGACGCGAACGCAAGACCGGCCCCGGTTATCGCGGCTTTGTCACCGAGTTCTCGCCCGACATCACTCTCGAAGAAGACCTGCTGCGCCGCGACCTGACCATCAACGCAATGGCCCAGGCCGATGACGGTTCGGTGATAGACCCCTATGGCGGTCGAACGGATCTGAGCGCACGCACGCTGCGACATGTGTCGCCGGCCTTCAGCGAAGACCCGGTGCGCATCCTGCGAGTGGCACGGTTTGCAGCGCGCTATGCGCCGTTGGGTTTCTCCGTGCACCCGGACACTAACGCACTGATGCAGCAGATGGTGCAGGACGGCGAAGCAGCGGCACTGGTGGCCGAGCGCGTGTGGCAAGAGACTGCACGCGCACTGGATGAGCCGCGGCCGGATGTGTTCATCCAAGTACTGCGCAATTGCGGCGCACTGGCAGTCATCTTCCCTGAAGTCGATGCGCTATTTGGCGTGCCGCAGCCGCCGCAGTGGCACCCGGAAATAGACACCGGCGTACATCTGCTGCTGTGCCTGCGTCGCGCCGCAGAGCTGCAGGCACCGCTGTCTGTGCGCTTTGCCACACTGGTGCACGATCTGGGCAAGGGCATCACCCCGCGCGAACACTGGCCCAAACATCACGGTCACGAGGCCACCGGCGTGCGTCTGGTGGAGCAACTGTGCGAGCGCCTGCGCCCGCCCACTGCACTGCGCGATCTGGCGCGACTGGTCTGTCAGCACCACACCAACATCCATCGCGCCCGGCAACTGCGCGCCGACACGCTGCTCGAGTTGCTGAGCAAGTGCGATGCGCTGCGCCGCCCCGAGCGTTGGAGCGAGTTGCTGCTGGCCTGTCAGGTTGATGCGCAGGGCCGCACTGGCCTTGAGCACCAGCCTTATGCGCAGCGCGACTATCTGGAACAGGCGCGTGCAGTAGCTGCGGCCTGTGTGCTCAATGACAGTGAGCGCGACACGCTGGCAGGGCCCGACATCGCGCGCGTGCTGCAACAGCGCCGACTGGCCGCACTGCAAGTACTGCGCGACACAGCACCAGCCTGAGTCGCTACAAGCGTTCCAGCAGATCCTGCACGGCAAAACCGGTCAGCGGCGTATGCCAGTTGCGACCCAGCGCGATCACTTTAAATGACTCGCCCATCGCCTCCGGCATCAACAGTTCTCGCGCTTCGGTAAGCCGCCGCGTACGTGACACGCCCTCAGGTGCTGCGGCAATCAAGGTCTCGATACCGGTGCCCAGCAAAAAGCCCATCTGCGTAGTGAAGCCCAGCACCTGCAGACCGCAGTCATCAGCGGCTTCGGCGACGCGCGTGAAATCAACCCACGCTGTGATGTCCTGCAAACCCGGCAACCACAGCGGATCGTCATGCGCACGCTGGCGCCAATGGCAACGCAAGGTGCCGCCATCGCGTGCGGGTTGGTAGTACTGCGCACGCGGCAGACCATAGTCGATGAACAGAGCCACCCCGGCCTGCAACTGCGCGGTCACTGCGGCGACCCACGGACCGGCGCGCAGACACAGCTCCGAGGCATACCCTGCCTCCAGCGGCTGCGGCAATTGCGACTGCAGGCGCAGCACCTCGGCAGCCAGCGACGCCGTGGCCGGTCGTGATTGCCACACCAACGCACCCGCTGCATCTAGCGTCACACCGCGTTCAAGCACCTGCCCATCGGCGCCGATGGCAAAACAGTCGCACGGCAGCGCATCGAGTACTTCGTTGGCCAACAACACACCACGCCAGCCCTGTACCGGCGGAGCGTCAAGCCACTGCACACGATCGGCCAGCGCAGCTGGCAACGTGGCCAATAATTCTTGCTGCCGCTGGCGCAGATCGGCGCTGACTTCCAGAATGAAATAGCGTTGCGGCAGACAGTCGGCCTGCGCCAGCGCCTGCAGCACATCAAAGGCCAGCCGGCCACTGCCGGCACCTAGCTCCAGCACGTCGCCGCCGCCAAGCGTGCGCAGTACCTGCTCACACTGCCGCGCCACACAGCCGCCGAACAATGGTGACAGTTCGGGCGCCGTGGTGAAGTCACCGCCGGCACCGAGCTTGCGCGCACCGGCGCTGTAATAGCCCAAACCTGGCGCATACAGCGCCTCATCCATATAGCGCGCGAAGCCCAACCAGCCACCCTGTCCGGCCAGCACCGCCTGCAGGTGCGCCTGCATGCGTTGCAACTGCGCTTGCTGATGCAGGTCGAGGTCATCCGTCATAAGCTTGTCCCATGAACCAGACCCTGCAAGACAAAGTGGTATTGATCACCGGCGGTGCGCGCCGTGTCGGCAGCGCTATCGTGCATGCGTTGCATGCTGCCGGTGCACGCATCGCCATCCATTACCGCAGCTCTGTTGACGAGGCCGCCAAACTTGCCGCATCCCTTGAAACCGTGCGGCCCGGCAGCAGCTTGCTGTTGCAGGCGGATCTGCTGGATGTAGCGCAGTTGCCGGGCCTGGTGCAGCGCACGCTGACGCACTTTGGCCGGCTGGATGTGCTGATCAACAACGCTTCTAGTTTCTATCCCACACCGGTTGGCGAGATCACGCTGGCGCAGTGGGATGACCTGATGGGCACCAATCTCAAAGCACCGCTGTTTCTGGCACAGGCGGCAGCGCCGGCGCTGCGCAGCAGCCAAGGCCTGGTGCTCAACATCGCCGACATCCACGGCCTGCGGCCACTCAAAGCGCACCCGGTATACAGCGCCGCCAAGGCGGGATTGATCTCGTTGACCCACAGCCTGGCCCGGGAACTGGCACCCGATGTGCGCGTCAATGCGATTGCGCCGGGGCCGGTGTTGTTCCCCGAGCAGGGCCTGAGCGAAGAACGCCAGAACGACATCATCGCGCGCACTTTGCTGGGCCGACGCGGCAGCCCCGAAGACATCGCCCAAGCAGCGCTGTTCTTTGCGGCGCATGCGCCCTATATCACCGGCCAAGTGTTGGCGGTGGACGGCGGTCGCAGCGTCAAAGCCTGAGGCGCTCACGCCGCCGCAAGATCCAGTGCTTCGCGATGCAGCGGGTTGGCGTCGCGATCAAACGCAGCCCACAACTGCGCCATGCTCACGCCACGCGTTGGATGCAGCAGATCGGGGGCAATCTCGGCCAACGGCCCCAGCATGAAGCCCCACTCGAGCAAACTGGGTCTTGGCAGCACGATGCCGTCATAGGTGCCCACCAGATCACCGAACAACAGCACGTCCAGATCCATCGCGCGCGGTTCCCAGCGCGGCGCGTTGGGCGGTCGGCCGCACAAGGCCTCGATGTCCTGCAAGCGTAACTTGAGCGTGGCCAAGCCATCGCTCACCGGCAACTCGACCACGAAATTGATGAAGTCCGGGCCCTCAAAGCCCACTGCCGCATTGCGCCAGCAGGCCGACCAGCGCGCGCCCGGATAGTGACGTTTGAGTTCGCGCGCGGCGCGCAGCAGGTTGGCCTCGGTGTCGAGGTTGCTGCCCCCCGACACAAAGGCGCGCACGCTATTCACGCAGACGGCGCAGCGCGATGGCGCTCGAGCGTGATGCCCACATCGCGTGAACCGCGAATCGCACCGGGCTTGTTGACGGTCAGACGAATCCACGCAATGTCGAACTCGGCAAGCAGGGTCATGGCCAGCCGATGACCCAGCGTCTCGACCAGCTTGAACTCTGCTGCCTCGACAAAGGCAATGGTGCGCTTGGCGATGCTTTTGTAATCGACCGTATCGACCACATCATCTTGTTGCGCTGCGCGCGCGCAATCGACCGGGAGTTCCAGATCGAGGACCACTGTCTGTTTGACGTGGCGCTCCCACTCGATAAAGCCGATGGTGGTCTGGATGGCGAGGCCGCGCAGAAAAACGCGATCGGCGTACTGGTTCATGCTGTGTGTCGGTCCTGGTTGAGATCAGTGAGCGGCCACTGCGCACGCGCAGTGATCGCCAGGTCGAAGCTGCCTTCACCGCGCTTGAGACGCAGCAGGCCCGCCACCGCGATCATCGCCGCGTTGTCGGTGCAGAATTCAATGCGCGGATGATAAACGCGGCCGCCCCTGGAGCGCAGCAGCGTTGCAAGACCGCTGCGCAGCGCCAGATTGGCGCCGACGCCGCCCGACACCACCACATCGACAAGGCCAGTGGCCTCCACTGCGCGTGCGGTCTTGCGCAGTAGTGTGTCGACGATGGCGTCCTGGACGCCGCGGGCAATGTCATTGCGGCGACGTTCATCCAATGGCTGCGCGCGCGCCGCCAGCGACACAGCGGTCTTGAGTCCCGAGAAACTGAACTCCAGCCCGGGGCGGTCGAGCATGGGCCGCGGAAAAACAAAGGCGCCCGCGCGCCCGTCACGCGCCAGTCGCGCCAACTCCGGACCGCCCGGATAGGGCAGACCCAGCAGCTTGGCGGTCTTGTCAAAGGCCTCTCCAGCCGCATCGTCGCGCGTTTCGCCCAACAGCTCGTACTCACCCAGGCCCGCCACCCGGATCAGCATCGTGTGACCACCGGATACCAGCAGCGCCAGATGCGGAAACGGCGGCGGCTCATCCTCGAGCAGCGGCGCTAGCAGATGGCCCTCCAGATGGTGCACAGCAATCACCGGCAGCCCACGGGAAAAAGCAAAGCCCCGCGCCAGTGCCGCGCCGGTCAACAGCGCACCGACCAGGCCGGGCCCGGCCGTATGGGCCACACCAGAGAGCTGTTCGGGGGTCGTGTCGGCCTCGACCAAGGCCTGGCGCAGCAGCGGCAGCAGGCGCCGCAGATGATCGCGCGAGGCCAGTTCGGGCACCACCCCGCCATAGGCGCGGTGCAGCTCTATCTGGCTGAACAGCGCATGCGAGAGCAGCCCGCGTTCCTCATCCAGAACCGCCACGGCACTCTCGTCACAGGACGATTCGATGGCCAATACACGCAGCGCCATGGCGTTTGCGGCTCAGCCTGCGGCAGTGTCAACGGGACTCATGTGTGCCATTGTGAACCAGAGGCGCGATCAGGCTTTGCCTTTTTGGACTGTGGCACTTACTATCCCACCCCCATTTTGTCCATCTAACGTGGTTCGAGGTTTCGATGCCGAGCGTGCGAGTTCGCGAGAACGAATATTTCGACGTCGCCCTGCGACGCTTCAAGCGTGCCTGCGAAAAGGCGGGCGTGCTGTCCGAACTGCGCCGTCGCGAGTTCTATGAAAAGCCGACCCAAGAGCGCAAGCGCAAGAAGGCGGCCGCTGTAAAGCGTCACCTCAAGCGTTCGTCGCCGCGTCCGCCGCGCCCCGCGCGCGCCTGACGAACATGACCCTCAAAGAGCGTATTACCGACGACATGAAGTCGGCCATGCGCTCGGGTGAAAAAGAGCGCCTAGCCACCATCCGGCTGGTGCTCTCGGGCATAAAGCAGCGGGAAGTCGACGAGCGCATCGTGCTCGACGACGCTCAAGTTCTGTCGGTCATCGAGAAGATGACCAAGCAGCGCAAAGAGTCCATCGCCCAATTCGAGGCCGGCGGCAGAGCCGACCTTGTGGCCAAAGAGGCTGCCGAAATGGCAGTGCTGCAGGCCTACATGCCCGAAGCAATGTCCGAGGCCGAACTTGCCACGCTCATTGATGCAGCGGTTGCCTCTACCGGCGCTGCCAGCATCAAAGACATGGGTAAGGTCATGGCTCAGGTCAAAGCCGCTGCAGCCGGCCGGGCCGATATGGCCGCAGTAGGCGCCCTTATCAAGGCGCGGTTGTCGGTCTGATGGGTCGCGGCATCCTGCTGGCACTGCTGCTGGTGGTGGTTGCCGTCATCATCCTGGGCTTTGTGCGCCGCCGTCCCTAGTCCTGCTCTCTTAGGCGGCATGAGCCGCCAGCGCTGTAGATCGGCGCAGCCACAACGTAGTGATCGCACTGGTCACCAGCAAACCCGACAGCAGCAGCAGGCCACCCGAAAAACTACCGGTGGCATTTTTGACCAATCCCACCGCATACGGCCCGACAAAACCGCCCACCGCGCCCAGCGTGTTGATCAACGCGATGCCAGCCGCCAGCGCACTGCCGCTTAAAAACCGCGGCGGCAAGGCCCAGAACGGGCCGCGGCTGCTCAGGTCACCCACCGCCGCCACCGTCAGCGCCAGCATGCCGGGCACCGGCGAGGTAAACCAAGCGCTGGCCGCAAAGCCCGCTGCACCCAAAAAGCTGGGGCCGGCCACATGCCAGAAGCGTTCGCCGCTGCGATCAGAACTGATACCCAGCACGACCATGCCGACAGCCGCAGCGATATAGGGCAAGGCCGACAGCAGACCCACCATCAAATCGCTCTGCCCTGAAAGGCCTTTGAGGATTTGCGGGATCCACAGCGTCAAACCATAGCTGCCGCACTGGCAGGCAAACAGCGAGAAACCCAGCAACCACACGGTGGGATGCGACAGCACGCGCCACACCGGCAGATTACGCTGCCCGGCCACGGCGGCATTTTCGGCGGCAATATGCGCGATGAGCGCCTCTTGCTCGGCCGGCGCCAGCCAACGCGCCTGACGTGGCGTGTCAGGCAGCACGCGCCACACCACAAAACCCAGCACTACCGCCGGCAAGCCCTCCAGCAGGTACAGCCACTGCCACCCGGCCAGGCCTTGCAGCCCATTCATCTGCAGCAGCGCTCCGGCCAACGGGGCGCCCAGCACTGTCGACACCGGAATACCGATCATGAACCACGACACGGCACGCGCCCGCTGCGCGCGCGGGTACCACTGCGCCAGGTAATAGATAACGCCGGGCAGAAAGCCCGCCTCTGCCACGCCCAGCACAAAGCGCAACACATAAAAGCTGGTTGGGCCCTGGACGAACATCATGGCCGCAGACACCAGCCCCCAACTGACCATGATGCGGGCGATCCAGCGGCGCGCGCCGACCCGCGCCAGCACCAGATTGCTGGGCACCTCGAACAGCGCATAGCCGATGAAAAACACCCCGGCGCCAAAGCCGAACACCGCCGGACCAAAGCCCAGGTCGCGGTTCATCTGCAAGGCGGCAAAACCCACGTTGATGCGGTCGAACCATGACACCACGTAAAGCAGCATCAAAAAGGGCACCAGACGCCAGGTGACTTTGCTGCACGCACTCTCTACGGCCGTTTGCATCCCGCTCTCCCCCACCTCGGTTAAACTCGGCCCATGTCCGGCCGCATCCCCCAGCAGTTCATCGACGACCTTCTGGCGCGTGCCGACATCGTCGAGCTGATTGGCTCGCGTGTCACGCTGAAGAAGGCCGGTCGCGAATATCGCGCCTGCTGCCCCTTCCACAACGAAAAGACGCCGTCGTTCTGGGTCAGCCCAGCCAAGCAGTTCTACCACTGCTTTGGCTGCGGTGCGCATGGCAGTGCACTGGGCTTTCTGATGAATCACGACCGGCTGCCCTTTCCAGAGGCTGTCGAAGAGCTCGCTTCGCGCTTGGGCGTCGAGGTGCCGCGCGAGAGCGGCCCCGGTGGTGCAGTCGAGCGCCCCGGTGAAGACCTGTACACCGTACTCAGTGACGCGGCGCGTTGGTTCCGCGAAGAACTGGCGCGCACACCCAAAGCACGCGACTACGCCGCACGGCGCGGCCTTGATGCCGGTTCACTGGAGCGCTTTGGCATCGGCTATGCGCCGGCCTCCTGGAACGATCTGCTGCGCCACTTTGCCACCAGCGACGGTGCGCGCCAGCGTTTGGCAGAGGTAGGCCTGATCATCGAACGCGATCGCAGCGGCGATGATGCGCGGCGTGGCAGCGAAGGCTGGTATGACCGTTTTCGTGACCGCCTGATGTTCCCCATCCGCGACGCGCGCGGCCGTGTGCTGGCCTTTGGCGGCCGCATCATCGACCAGGGCGAACCCAAGTACCTCAACTCGCCCGAAACCGCACTGTTTCACAAAGGTCGCGAGCTGTACGGCCTATACGAAGTACGCCAGAGCCGCGCCACCATCCGCCGTCTGTTGGTGGTCGAGGGCTATATGGACGTGGTGCGCTTGCATCAGGCGGGCATCGCCTATGCGGTAGCTACGCTGGGCACGGCCACTACTCCCGAACATCTCAAACGCGCGTTTCGTGTCGCCAGCGAAATCATCTTCTGCTTTGACGGCGATCGCGCCGGTCGTGCGGCGGCTTGGCGCGCGCTCAACAACGCCTTGCCCGAAGCACAGGCCGGTCGCGAACTGCGCTTTCTGTTTCTGCCCGATGGTGAAGACCCGGACACGCTGGTGGGCAAAGAAGGCGCTGCGGCATTCGAAGCGCGCTATGCCGATGCACTGCCGCTGTCCGAATATCTGGTGCAGCACCTGCTGAGCGAAGTGGATGTCAGCCATGCCGACGGCAAGGCACGCTTTGTGGCGCAGGCCAAGCCACTGCTCGAACGTGTGCCCGACGGCCCCTATCGCGAGTTGCTGCTGGACCGGCTGGCAACGGCCATCAGCGTGCGGCCCGAACGCTTTTTGCAGATCGTAGGTCCAGTGGCCCACGTGGCTTCCACGGTCGGGCCCGAACAGCGTCAGCGTCTACCGCAAGTGGCTTTAAGCGCTGGTCGCGGCCCTTTGGTGCGTCAGGCAGTACAGAGCCTGCTGCACTTTCCCAGCATCGCCTCGCAGGTGTCTCCCGCACATGTTGCACCGCTACGTGCACTGGGCAATGCCGGTGTCGATGCGCTGTGCGACCTACTCGATGATCTGCACGCACGTCCGGCCACCAGCACTGGCCAAGTACTAGAGCGTTGGCGCGACGGGCCACTGGGTGAACGGCTGTCACGGCTGGCGCAAAGCGAACAGATGCTGGATGACCCGCAGCAGGCCGCTAACGAATTAGTCGTGGCCGTGCGCAAGTTGCTCGATGGCGCAGCCACCGCTCGACTGGATGAGCTCATCGAAAAATCCCGCAGCAGCGAATTGAGCGCTGAGGATAAACGCGAGCTGAGCACGCTCATGGCAGCGCGACCGCGCGGCTAATTACACGTGCGCACTATCTTGCATGCCGACATGGACGCGTTCTTTGCGTCGGTCGAGCAGCACGATGATCCGACGCTGCGCGGCAAGCCGTTGGTCGTCGGTGGACGCGGTGGGCGCGGTGTGGTGGCTGCAGCCAGCTATGAGGTGCGCCGCTTCGGCGTGCGCTCAGCTATGCCGATGCGCCGGGCACTGCAACTGTGTCCGCAACTGGTGTGTGTGCCGCCGCGTTTTGCGCGCTATCAGCAAGTGTCGGCGCAAGTGTTCGCCGTGTTCCATACCTATACGCCCTTGGTCGAAGGCCTGTCGCTGGACGAAGCGTTTCTGGATGTCACGCAGAGTCGATCCTTGCATGGCGAGCCTGTCAGCATCGCGCGCGCCATCAAACAGCAAGTGCTGGCCAACACCGGCCTGACAGTGTCGATCGGCGTTGCGGCTAACAAGCTGATGGCCAAGATCGCGTCCGATCTACAAAAGCCCGATGGGCTAACGGTGGTAGTAGCCGGTCAGGAGCAAAGCGTGCTGGATCCGCTACCGGTGGAACGCTTGCCCGGGCTAGGCGGCAAGCGCGGCGCAGCGTTGCGCGCTGCGGGCATCACGACGTTGGGCCAATTGCGCAGTTGCAGCGATGCACAACTGCTGCCGCTGTTTGGCCGGCATGCAGCGCAGCTGCGCGAGCGTGCGGCAGGTATCGACTCGCGTCCGGTGGTACCTGAGCGCGATGGCAAGTCTGTCAGTGCCGAGCAGACGTTTGATCAAGACGTTGCCGACCCTGCAGCGATGCGCAACGCAGTGTTACGCCTGGCCGATCGCACCGCAGCGCGACTGCGGGCGCGGGGTGCGCTGTCGCGCAGCGTGCAACTGAAAGTGCGCGAGGCCGACTTCACCACGCATACGCGACAACGCCCGCTGTCCCCGCCCGACAACAGCTCGCGCGCCCTGGGCGAGGGCGCGCTGACCCTGCTGGAGCAGTGGCGCAAAGAGCACCCGGGCGCACGATTGCGCCTGCTGGGCGTGGGTGCCGGCGACCTGATCGAGGACACCCCGCAGCCGGACTTGTTCGCCAGTCTGCCGTCCGCCGGCGACGCACGGCTGGACGCCACGCTGGACCGGATCCGCGAGCGCTTTGGCAGTGGTGCGGTGCAACGCGCCGGCCTGTTGCCCCGTAAGCCCTGACAGCTGCCCCGATCAGCGTGCGTCTGGTATAATCCACGGTTCTCTCGCACGGGGTTCCGCACCCCACCGACCCGCGACTCCAGAGGCCCTCTGACCTGCCGGAAGCCATCATGACGCGCAAGACCGCCACAAAGACCGCACCCCGCAAAGCCACCGCCAAACCGGCTACCAAAGCCGCCGCCAAGCCAGTCGCCAAGAGCGCTGCCAAGCCGGCCGCCAAAAAGCCTGTAGCCAAGCCGGTAGCCAAACCCGTTGCTAAGCCTGTTGCCAAGGCAGCCGCCAAAAAGCCGGTTGCCAAACCTGTTTCCAAGGCAGCCGGCAAAAAGCCGGCCGCCAAACCCGTTGCCAAGCCGGCCCCTAAGGCCGCTGTCAAACCAGCCACCAAGACGCCCGTTAAGGTAGTCGCCAAGCCGACAGCCAAAGCAGTCGCCAAACCCGAGGTGGCGAAAATCGCCAAGTCCGCTCCCAAGGCAGAGCCTGTGAAGGCCGCCAAACCCGCTCCTGCGCCCAAGGCAGAGCCAGCCAAGTCCGCCCCAACCAAGGCCGCCCCAACCAAGGCAGCCCCAACCAAGGCCGCCCCAACCAAGGCAGCCCCAACCAAGGCAGCCAAATCGGCGCCAACACCCAAAACTCCTGCGCCAGCAGCCGCCAAGGCTGCGCCGCCTGCCAAGGCCGCAAAGCCTGCGCCAGCAGCCCAGGCCGAAGCCGCTGCGGCACCCGAGCGCGTCGCCAAGCGTGCGCCGGCTGCACCGCCGGCCGACCCGCAGCGGCTCACCGAAGTACAGCGCCGCGCGCCTCTGAAAGACGAGGAGCGTCAGGGTCAGCTCAAGCTGCTGATCGCGCTGGGCAAGGAACAGAATTACCTCACCTACTCTCAGGTCAACGACCATCTGCCCTCAGAGATCGTCGATCCGGAGCAGATCGAGGACATCGTCAACGTGCTCAACGAGATGGGCATTCCTGTCCATGAGCGCGCGCCCGACAATGCACCGCTGCTGGCCACCGATGCCTCGGCTCCGGCCGATGAAGAAGCCATCGAAGAAGCAGCGCAGGCGCTCGCCGCGCTGGATGCCGAGCTAGGCCGCACCACCGACCCGGTGCGCATGTATATGCGCGAGATGGGTACGGTTGAACTGTTGACGCGTGAAGGCGAGATCAGCATTGCCAGGCGCATCGAAGATGGTCTGTTCGGCGTCAAGCTCGCGCTGTCGAGCCACCCCGCCACCATCACGCATGTGATCACTGCCTACGATGCCTTCAAGGCCGGTCAGGGTCGCATCATCGACGTCATTGTTGGCTTCATCGATCCCAATGCGCCCGATGTCATCGCGCAGCCGCAGAACCCGACCAAGCTCGAGGTCGCAGCGCCCGGTGCAGCCGAGGAAGAGGAAGAGACCGAGGAAGGCGCCGAGGAAGAGGAAGTCGTCGACACCGGCCCGGATCTGGAAGAGGCCGCTGCGCGCTTTGCCAAGATCGCCAAGCTGCACGCTCAAGTGCTGACGGGCATCACCAAGAACGGCGCTCGCGACCCCAAGACCCTGAAGGTGCGCAAGCAATTGTCAGACGAGTTCATGGAACTCAAGCTGGCGCCGCGCATGTTCGACGGTCTGATCCAAAAGCTGCGCGCGCAGGTCGACCAGATCCGCAAGCTCGAGCGCGAGACCATGGCGCTGGCCGTGCGTGATGCAGGCATGTCGCGCAAAGACTTCGTCGC
>CANFSB010000059.1 GCA_947449495.1 Pseudomonadota bacterium | reverse complement strand
TAGGCATGGCTGAAATAGTCAAAGCCCTGCCCACCGACTTTCCCGTTCAAGACGTCATCGCACACCTGTACAACCTTAACAATGAGTCGATAAAGCCATGAGGACCTTCTCGCTTCAACTACGCAGCATCACTGCGGTTTGTCTCTTACTGGCATCCAGCACTGGCCTTGCCGATGCTGCGCCAATACAACGCAATGCAACTGAAGGCGCATTGTTCTCTACCAGCATCTGGGTGGGT
Organism: Pseudomonadota bacterium; assembly: GCA_947449495.1. GTDB lineage: Bacteria > Pseudomonadota > Gammaproteobacteria > Steroidobacterales > Steroidobacteraceae > ZC4RG30. The sequence continues at coordinate 12,150 of CANFSB010000059.1, read as the reverse complement.
GATCAGCTGTATGTCGCCGGCATGCTTCCCGATGACATCAGCGGCAACACACGCGCCCAAACCACCAGCGCGCTGCTGGCCATCAAAAAAGTACTGCAGTCGCAGGGCTTGGACATGGCCGATGTGATTCAGATGCGGGTCTATCTACTTGGCGATCCTGCGCTGGGCGGCAAGATGGATTTCGCGGCGATGAACGCGAGCTATTCGGAATTCTTTGGCACTGCGAGCCAGCCCAATCGTCCCGTCCGTGCCACCGTGCAGGTGGCAGGCTTGGCACGAGCCGGCGCCTTGGTGGAAATTGAGGTGGTGGCGGCGCGCAAGGCTTCGCGTTGAGTGCTGACGCCTGCGCAGCCTCAGCCAGGCAATTGACTCTCACGCGCAGCCAGCGCCAATGCAATATCCGTTGCAGTTTGACGCAACACCGGCAGATGCGTCGCAAGCATGCTGTCGTTCATCACGCGACCAAACGTGGTCATGCTCAGCACGGCAGTGACCTGCGACCCGCGCAAAATCGGTACCGCAACAGTAGCGCTGACACCCACTGCTTTGGGCAGGCGCAAGCCATAGCCACGCTCACGCGCCGCGGGCAGCTTTTCCAACGCCTGCTGCACATGCTCCAGACCTGCAGCATCGGCACCGGTGCACAGCATGTCGACCAAAATGCTCCGCTCTTTGTCGTCACAAAACGCCAAGTAAGCCTGTCCCATCGCCGAATCCAGCAAGCCCAAGCGATGGCCCAAGGTGGTGGCCTGCACCGCAAGCGGGCTGTACGGCATAGTGCTGTGGCGCACCACAATCGCATCTCCATCCAACACACCGATGGCGAGCGGCCATTTGATGGCCTTGGTGACAGTCAGCGCGATGGCCGCACCGACATCAATCACCATCGACTTTTCGCTGTAGGCGGCTCCCAACCGTCTGGTACGCGCGGTGAGTCGGTACTGGCCCAAGCCACCTTCACTGCGCACATAGCCTTCGGCTTCAAGCGTTGCCAAAATGCGAAACACCGTGGGCTTGGGCAAGCCCGTAGCATGGTGCAACTCGGCCAAACTGCAGGGCTGGCGTTCGTTCATTGCATCAAGCAGATTTAATGCCCGTGCAACCGCCCTGATATGCCCTGACTTGGTCGTCATAGAAACCGTGCCTTAGTAGTCAAATAGCCGGCGATTTTGATAATTTTTAACGAGAACCAAAGCAGCGTATGTCAGTAACGAGCGGAGACCCGAGAATGACACCTACCACAGGCGACGTAATAGCCGATGCGCTGATAGCCCATGGCGTAGACACTGTGTTTGGCATTCCCGGCGCCCACATGTACGACCTCAATGATGCTTTGGCTCGTCGTAACAATACGCTGCGTTTCGTCACAACGCGACACGAGCAGGGCGCAGGCTACATGGCCTTCGGTTATGCCAAGTCCACCGGGCGCGTGGGCACTTACACCATCGTGCCCGGGCCAGGCGTGCTCAATAGCGGCGCGGCTTTGTGCACTGCCTATGGGGCCAACGCTCCGGTGCTATGTTTGACCGGCAATATCATGTCCCATCTGATCGGTCAGGGGCGTGGCCAGCTGCACGAGTTGCCTGATCAGCTGGCGTTGTTGCGCGGCCTGACCAAGTGGGCAGAGCGCATCAACCACCCCAGCGAAGCGGGCGCTGTCATGGCGCAGGCCTTTCAACAGCTTCACAGCGGTCGCGTAAGGCCAGTTGCCGTGGAAACACCTTGGGATGTGTTCGGACAACGGGCCGCCGTGCGAGCCGTAGAGATGCTTGCACCATTGCCCGCACCTTTGCCCGATCCAGACAGCGTGCAAGCCGCTGCACGGCTTATTGCTGCGGCACGCAAACCGCTGATCATGGTCGGTGCAGGCGCCATGCATGCGGGTGATGAAATACTCGAACTGGCGCAACGCTTACAGGCCCCGGTGACTGCGCATCGCAGCGGCAAAGGCATTGTGGGGGAACACCTCCCCTACGGGCTGTCGATGGGAGCAGCTTATGACTGGTGGCAAGACTGCGATCTGCTGATCGGGATTGGCAGCCGCTTGGAGCTGCAGCACATGCGCTGGCGCTGGATGCCCCCTGGTCTAAAAACCCTGCGCATCGACATCGATCCGACAGAAATGGTGCGGCTCAAACCCACAGTCGGACTGGTGACAGATGCTGCGCTCGGTACACGCGCGCTGTTGCAGGCGCTAGATACCCTGCTGCCGACCCAGCACTCGCGTCTGGAGGAGATGAGCGCCTGCAAACAGCGCGATCTGGCAGCACTGCAATCGCTGCAACCCCAAGTCAGTTACCTGCAGGTCATCCGCGACGTACTGCCCCGCGATGGCTTCTTTGTCGAAGAAATTGCCCAAATTGGTTTTGCGGCGCGCTTGGCCTTTCCCGTTTATGGCCCGCGCCAGTACGTCACCTGCGGCTATCAGGACAATCTGGGCTTCGGCTTTAACACCGCGCTGGGCGTCAAAGTGGCCAACCCCGACAAGGTGGTGATCTCGGTCAATGGCGATGGCGGTTTCATGTTCGGCGTGCAAGAACTGGCTACCGCAGTCCAATACGGCATCAATGTCATCGCAGTGGTATTCGACAACGCCAGCTTCGGCAACGTCCGCCGCGACCAGACTGAGCGCTATGACAGCCGCTTTATCGGCGCAGAGCTGCGCAACCCCGACTTTGTAAAGCTAGCCGAAAGCTTCGGCGCGCGCGCCGAGCGCGTCAGCTCACCTGCCGGCCTGCGCGGTGCATTAGAGCGATCGATTGCGGCAAACGTACCCGCGGTTATCGTGGTGCAGAGTGAGCGCGGCAGTGACGCTAGCCCCTGGCCTTTTCTGCACCCCGCACCGTACGCCTGAACGATCTTGGGCTAGGCTCCGTCCATGCCGTGACGCTGCTTCACGGCAGCGGTTGCAGGGGCACCTAGCTGTGCCAACAGCGCAGCCGCCGCTGCGGGTGCGCGGCTCTGCGCACTGACTGCTCCAGAAAACACCGTAATGGTTTGGATTGCCGGCGGCAGCGGCCCTGCCACCACCAGACCCTCGATACCCAGAAGCTCACTGAGCTGCTGAAAGCCCAGCGCTACGCGTCCATCGGCAACCAGCGAACCCACCGGCACACCCGGCGGCGGCACCACGATGCGCGGTTTGACCATTTCAAAGATGCCCCAACGGGTAAACAACTGTTCCAAGTACACGCCACTGGGGCCTGTGGAATAGCTAATCGTCGGCGCTGCAAGCACTGCCAGGCGTACTGAATCTTCACTGGAGAGATCTGGCACAGGATCAGTGGCGGGCACCGCAACAGCCACACCCGAGCGCACCACATCCACACGACTGCCCAGCAACAGATGCCCTTCGGCGATGAGTTTGTCGATAACGTTGTCTGCCAACACCACGACATCGGTGTACTCGCCAGCGCGCACCCGCTTGGCAACGTCGACACCGCCGGCAGCACTGCACGAGACAGACTGACCCGTAGCACCCGTGTATTGCGCGGCAAGCTCGTCCAGCAGCTTACGGGTAGCCATCGACGAGATCAGTTGTAGCGCTTGAGGGGACATCACAGACTCCGACAAACCGCCGGTTGCGGTAGCCGGCAATCTAACTCAAACGCAGGCGCCGGCGAAAACCCAGCAAACACAGCAGGCCAGACGCCATAAGCAAACCGGTGGTGGGCTCTGGCACAGAGACTTCGCCCTGCATCGTGTCGTTGCCGCAGATCATGTTCCACTGCAACGCCAAGGTCGCCAGCGGCCCCAAGCTTGAGACATCCACCGTATAGACAAGATAACCACCAACGCCCGCATGCGAATCGTCAAAGCTCGCCGCACCGGCATAGGTGCCGCCGTTGATCAACGTGGCCTGGCCCGTCCGGTAGGTCCAACCTGGCTGCGTGACCCCAAACGCTTGATCGGTGGTGATGATGTTGCCGCGTGCAATGGCATAGAGCCCGCCGGTCGACGTATCGACAGCATAGTTCCAATTAGTTCCGGTATTGGCAAACGTATCGCAGGCATAGAACTGCGCCGCTCCACAGCCTGCTGCCGTGTACGGATGCCAACCCGTCGTACTGATCAGCAGATCGCCATACACCGTCCCAGACACCGGGCCGGATTTGTTTGAATAGTTGGTGTTGACCTTGACCGTAAGAATGTTGCCGGTCAGGGTGACATCCATTCCCTGGATGTCGAACACACTTGCACCGATAACATCTGCACCCGTTGCAGCTGACGCCACTTGCGTGCCGCCGTTTTTGTCTGGTGTACCGCCCCAATAGGCATCGGCGATGCTGACCGTCCCGGCATGCGCTGCGCTCGCGCCTGCTGCAGACAAAAACAAAAGGACGATCGTTAATCTATTTTTGTATTTCTTGGCCATGGAGCCAAGTTAGCGGCTGAACTAAGTAAAGGCGGCTGATTTGACTTAACTGTCAAAGATATTCGCAATCGATGTTCAATGCCTGCGGGGCAGGAAGTCACGCGCCCAAGTCAATCCACTGAGCGTGTCGCCTACCGGAACGTATTCACAGCCGATATAGCCGTCATAACCGATAGCATCGATATGACGCAGTAACCAAGCAAAGTTGATCTCACCTGTACCGGGTTCATGGCGACCCGGATTGTCGGCAATCTGAATATGGCCAATCTGCGGCAGCAACCGCTCGATGCTGCGCGCGACGTCACCTTCCATAATCTGCATGTGGTAGACGTCGTACTGCATCTTGAGATGCGCACTGCCCACCTCGTGCAGGCACTGCAACGCCAAAGCCGTGCTGTCAAGCACATAGCCTGGGACATCCACACGCGTGTTGATAGGCTCGATAAGTGCCAGCACGCCAACATCGCCACAGCGCCGCGCAGCCCACTCCAAGTTAACCAGGTACTGCTCCAGACACTGCTGCAGCGTGGCCTCGGCAGGCTTAACACCCGCCATCACATGGATGCGCGGACAGCGCAACACCTGCGCATAGTGCAGAGCCTGTTCCATGGCCTCGCGAAACTGCTGCTGCCGCCCCGGCTGGGCAGCAAGTCCGCGCTCCCCGGCCTCGCCAGGCCGGGTGTTGATCAGCACCTGCTGCAGACCCAGCAGATCCAGCAAGGCACGCAACTCAGCAGCCGGCACTTCATAGGGAAACTGGCACTCCACGGCAGAAAACCCTGCCGCCGCAGCTGCAGCAAAGCGTTGCGCCAGCGGCAGTTGGGTAAACATCGTGGAGAGGTTGGCAGCTAGTTTTGGCATGGGCGTCAAGATACCCCCTGCCCCGCCGCACGGCCACCTCGGATGCCAGCGATGCAGTACCGATGGTACCCTCGACCTAAAGTCAGGGCCGCAACATGCGACCCGTAGCGGATCAGGGGGCATCGCACGCACATGGCCATCATTGTCACCGGCGCTTCGGGTGGATTTGGGCGCGCTGCAGCCGCCCAACTGCTAAACAAAGTTCCCGCCTCAGAACTGATTTTCACGACTCGCAAACCAGCGGGTCTGGCGGAGTTTGCGGCGCGCGGCGCCAGCGTGCGGTTTGCAGATTTTGATGACCCTTCATCGTTGCCAGCTGCATTTGCGGGTGGCACGCGCATGCTGCTGATCAGCACCGCTCGCGTGGGATCACGAGTCGGCCAGCACCAAAACGCCGTCACAGCGGCGGTGGCCGCGGGCGTCAAACATATTGTCTACACCTCATTGTTAGGTGCGGCTCGCGAAGACAATCCTGCCATCGTCAAGCTCGATCACCGCGCCACCGAGTTGATCATCGAAAAGTCTGGTGCGACCTACACGTTTCTGCGTGACAGCCAGTACGCCGAAGCCATTGCAGCGGCGGTCATTCCGCCGGCATTGATGTCCGGTGTATTGCCCGACAACGCCCACGATGGCCCCATCGCCTTCGTATCGCGCGAGGATTGCATCGCCTCCGCGGTGGGTGTGTTGACGCAGTCAGGCCACGAGAACAAAGCCTATGACATCACCGGCCCTGAATTGCTGAGCTTCCCCAAGGCCGTGCAGATGGCCATTGAACTCAGCGGCAAGAACATTGCCTACAAGCCCGTAGACGACGAAGCGATGTTTGCCTACTTCGATTCGCTGGGCGTGCCGCGTCATGCCTCAGATGATCCTGTTACGGCACCAATCCCCTGGTCCAGCGACGACATGGTTACCTTTGGTCAATCGATACGCGAAGGCTTTTTCAATGTGGTTACCGACCACGTGGAACGCATCACCGGTCGCAAGCCTCGCTCGCTGCGCGACGTGATGCTGCAGTTCAAGGACAGCTGGCCCAAGTAAGCCGGCATACGCTAGGAAACCCCATGAAGCACTCCAATACCGTTCTCGCCGCCCTGCTGCTGCTTGCTCTGGCTGGTTGCAGCAGCAAACCAGCAACAACCGCAGCTGCGGCTCCTGCCGGTCAAATTGATGACGCCCGATTGGCCAAGGCCGACAGCGAGCCGCAAAACTGGCTTGCTCACGGTGGCAATCAACTGGCGCAGCGCTACTCGGGCTTGGATGCCGTCAACCTGCAGACTGTCGCCAACCTCAAGCCAGCTTGGTCGATGGATTTCGACACCAACCGCGGCCAGGAAGCCACTGCGATTGCAGTCGATGGCGTGCTGTACGTCACCACCGCTTGGAGCAAGGTCTATGCGGTTGATGGCAAGACCGGCAAAACGCTGTGGCAGTTTGACCCTAAGGTCAACGGCCCGCATGCAGCGCGCAATTGCTGTGATGTGGTGAACCGTGGCGCAGCGGTCTATCAGGGCAAAGTATTTGTCGCCACCTTCGACGGCCGGCTCATCGCGCTGGATGCAGCGACCGGCAAGCAAGTGTGGAGCACCGCTACGTTTGATCCAGAAACGATGTATGCCATCAGCGGCGCACCGCGCGTGGGTGCAGGACTGGTGTTCATCGGCAATAGCGGTGGCGAATTTGGTGGTCGCGGCTTTGTCAGTGCCTATAAGGCCGATACCGGTGAACTGGCCTGGCGGTTTTATACGGTGCCAGGCGAACCGGGCAAAGCGGACGGTGCAGCCAGCGATGAAGCCGTGGCCAAGTTTGCTCAGCCCACGTGGTTTGGCAAATACGAGTCCTATCGTGGCGGCGGCAATGTCTGGAACTCCATCGTGTTCGACCCGGAACTCGACCAGGTGTATCTGGCCACCGGCAATGGCTATCCGTGGCTGCGTACCTTCCGTTCCGGCGGCAAGGGCGACAATCTGTTTATCTGCTCGGTGGTGGCATTGGATGCGCGCACCGGCGCTTACAAATGGCACTACCAAGAGACGCCGGGTGACATCTGGGACTATGACTCTGTAGCCGACATGATCCTTGCTGACTTGGACATCGGCGGGCAATCACGCAAGGTGCTGATGCACACGCCCAAGAACGGCTTCTTCTACAACCTAGATCGCCGCAGCGGTGAGTTGATCTCGGCCGAGCCTTACATTCAAGGCATCAACTGGACGCTCGGTATCGACAAAAAGACCGGCAAGCCCATCGACAATCCTGCGGCGCGCTTTGATGAGCGCAAGCAACCCTTCACGGCAAGCCCGGGCGAAGGCGGCGGCCACTCTTGGAACCCCACTGCCTTCAGCCCTAAAACCAAGCTGTTTTATTTGCAGGCATTCGACTACTCAAGCGGACGTCACCTGCCGAGGCCAAGCTTCGAATACGTGAAGGGCCTCGACAACATCGGCACCTATCACTTTGCCAGCCACATGCCAGGCGAAGCGCCGCCAGTGCCCGATCCCAAAGCACCCAAGCCTCAGGCCAACCTGATGGCATGGGACCCAGTCGCACAAAAGGCTGCTTGGAAAACACCCGGTGTCGGTGGCGCAGTACTGGCCACTGCAGGTGGTCTGGTGTTCCAGGGCCACAGCCGCAACGTCGTTATGGGCGAACTGACGGCTTACCGCGCCGATACCGGTGAGCAGGTGTGGAGCCATCAGACGCCCAATGCAATCGTCGGCGGTGTCATCAGCTATGCCATCGACGGCGAGCAATACATTCTTGCAACCACAGGTGCAGGTGGCGGCAGCATCATCGCCGGAACACCGGATGTGCGCGCCCGCCAACCGGGACGCTTGGTGGCCTTCAAACTCGGCGGCACCGCTGTGCTGCCACCGGACCCGCCCAAGGCGCAGCCGCCGGTAATCGTGAGCGAAACTTGGAGCGCTACCGACATCGAACAGGGCAAAGACCTGTACCTGAACCGCTGCGGTCGCTGCCATGGCCTCAATGCGCGCTCGCCCAACATCTTGCCGGACCTGCGCCGTTCACCCACCTTGGCCAGCAAAGACAGCTGGCGTTCGATCGTCGAGGACGGCGTGCTACAGGGCAACGGCATGATCGGCTGGAAGAGCTTCCTGCCCGAAGGCGGAGCCGAGCGGATCCGCGGCTATGTTGCCGGCGAAGCCAAAGTGGAAGCGGCAGCATTGGCCGCTGCGGTGACGCCATGAGCACAGCGATAGCAGACGCCCGCAGCGAAGCCGTCTATGCCTTTTTGCTGCAATTGCAGCGCGATCTCACCAGCAGTTTTGGTGGTGAGTTCCGTCGCGATGAATGGACTCGACCGGCATCGGCCGAGTCGATGCAAGGTCGCGGTATCACTGCCGTGCAGGAAAACGGCCCCACCATGGAACGCGGCGGCGTTGCGTTGTCGGACGTGCGTGGCAACAAGCTGCCGCCGGCAGCCACCTCGCGCAATCCGCACTTGGCAGGCCGCGAGTGGCGCGCGATGGGTGTATCGGTAGTGATGCACCCACGCAATCCGCATGCACCCACGGCGCATGCCAACGTGCGTTTCTTCAATGCCGGTGACACTTGGTGGTTCGGCGGTGGCTTTGATCTGACGCCGTATCTACCCTACGAAGAAGATGTGATTGCATGGCATGCAGCTGCGCGTGATGCCTGTGCCCCGTACGGCCAGACTCTTTACGCCCAAACCCGTGCCATCTGCGATGAGTATTTTTATCTCAAGCATCGCGGAGAAGCCCGTGGCATCGGCGGCATCTTTTATGACGACTTAAACGAAGAAACACCAGAGCTGGGCATGCCCTGGGAACAGTGCTTTGGCTTCATGCAAGCAGTAGGCAACGGCTTTCGCGATGTCTACAAAACCATAGTGGATCGTCGCCAAGGCATTGGTTGGACTTCAGCACAGCGCGAATACCAACTGCATCGCCGCGGCCGCTATGTGGAGTTCAACTTGGTTTTTGACCGCGGCACACATTTCGGCTTGCAGTCGGGGGGGCGCACCAATTCCATCCTGATGTCCATGCCACCGGAAGTGCGCTGGGCCTATGAATCGCCCAGTGCAGAGCTGGACGCCCACCTGCTGCCCTACCTCACCACATTGCGTGGTAAGGACTGGCTGGCCTGACGACCGTGCGGGGGGCAGCAACAATGCTGCCCCGCTTACCGTCACTTAAAAGGCAACTCTTTGGCATCAGCCCAGACGCCGTGCACTTGGCTGTTGAGCCTGAACGGCAGGATGACTCGCGCGATCTCCCCCTCACCCAGCCGCTGCGCGTCTGCCACGATCAGCTCCGAACGCATCTCGGCATAGTTGGCGGCTACGCCGACAATGTAACCGTCCCCTTCCTCGCCACGGCCCCGCGGCACGAAGCTAAGCTCCTGCAAATTGTGCGTGGGGCCAGCAAATAGCGACTCCACCTTGCCAGTGGCAATGTCAAAACGCATGTAGCTATTGTTCATACGGGCCGGCGCACCCGGGCCACTGGCATCGCGGTCATAGGGCTTGGAGGCATCGCTGTACGAGGTGTACAGGTAGCGAGACTGCAGACTGACGACGCGCGGATCCACCTTGCCAAGATCCACCACCTGCGTCGGCCAGAGAATCTCCTCCTGCCAACCGTCGGACTTGGAGTCCAAATCCAACGTGATCTTGCGGATGAAAGCTCTGGCCTTGGCTGGGTTCCAGGGCGAGCCGTCGATCGGCGGAAAGAACGGAAAGAAGTTGGAATCGTAAAACGGCGCGTAGAGGATGACTTTGTTGCCCTCGGTATGCGCGTTGAACACATGCATCATGCAGCGCTCTGGACCCTTGAACCAGCGTAGATCCTTCGCATCACCATCGCGCGGCAGCACGCCGATATAGCTGGGCTTGGTCTGATCCCAACCCCAATGCACTTTGCCCTCAGCCAGTCGTTCCTTGCTGGTCACATAACCGCCGAACGGCAGGATGATGTGCTTGTGCGTTATCGCCATGTCATGAATCAAACTGACATAGGGCTGCTTGATGCGCACCTCGCGTTTGACCGAGCCGCTCTTGTCGATGGTGTAAATAAACACGTCATCACTCAGCAGCCCTGTTGCCTCGTAGCCCAGCGCAATCATCTCACCCGTCAGCGGATCAATCTTGGGATGCGCCGCAAAGGTTTGGCTCTTCCACTTACCTTGAAAGTCCCATGTGCCTTTGGTGGCAAGCGTGTTGGGGTCAATCTGGTAAGGCAGCCCGTCTTCCTTGAGCGAAAACAGTTTGCCGGCATGCACGACCGGCGCAGTGTTGGACACCGTACGCAAATTTGGATGCTGAGGATCACGCACCGACGGATCATCGGTATAGGGATTTCGATAATTGCCGTACAGCTGGCGGCGCGCCTTGCGCTGCTCTTCAAAACGATGGGTATGTATCCAGCGATTGTGGAAATCGACTTTGCCGGACTTGAAACGGAATGAACTGATGAAACCGTCGGAATTAAGCGGCGCATCGTCCGGGCTCAAGGGCGGGTAGTACCATTCGCCGCCGACTCTGAAAAAGGCACCATCGAGGTCAGAAGGCAGCTTGCCGACAACCTCACAGTCGTCGATGTCGGCTTCGAAACGCATCGGCGCGTTATAGCCGCGGCCGGTGGCCGTTTTTGAAAAATCTGCCATGTGTTTCGCCCCTGAACGTGTCGATTTGAGCGAACTTTAACGCAAAAAAACTGCACCTCGGCCGCAAATGGGATATTCTGACCGAGATCGCCTGCTTTTTTGGCATATAAAGATGCCTTGCAGCGGTCAAGTGACAGGATTCACTCCGATGGCTCGTGAGACGCTCTCTCCCTGACTTCGCTTGCTGTTCCTGCATTTTATGACAGTTCATTCGTTTTGTTACCGAGAGAGTTTTTCATGACCAAGATCTATGTGGGCAACCTGCCCTTTACTGCTACCGAGCAGGAACTTCGCACTCTGTTTGCCCAGCACGGCAACGTTGTTTCCGTGGCCCTGCCGACCGATCGTGAGACCGGTCGTCCCCGTGGCTTCGGCTTCGTGGAAATGGCACAGGCTGACGCAGCCCGCGCTATCGAGAGCCTGAACGGCCAGCAGCTGGGCGGCCGCGCCCTGCGCATCAATGAGGCCCAGGACAAGCCGCGCGGTGGCGGTGGTGGCTTCGGCGGCGGCGGCGGCGGCGGCGGCGGTGGCTACCGCGGCGGCGGCGGCGGCGGCGGCGGCTACCGTGGCGGCGACAGCGGCGGTGGCGGCGGCTACGGCGGCGGCGGCGGCGGTGGCGGCGGCCGCTGGTAAGCAGCCTCTGCGCTAACGCGCTACAAAAAGGCCCGGGTTATCCCGGGCCTTTTTCTTTTGGGGCATTACATTTGCCCGTACACACCAGCGTGATAATCAGCAAACGAGGCCTCGATCTCGGCGCGCGTATTCATCACAAACGGCCCATACCCGACAATGGGTTCGTCAATCGGCTCGCCCGCCAGCAATACCAACCGGCAATCTGCTTTGGCCTTCAGGCGTAGCCCTGTCGCGCTGGCATCAAACAGGGCCATATCGGCAGGCCCCATGCTCTGGCTAGCCCCTACATCCAGTTCACCGTGCAACAACGCTACCACTGCGTTCCAGCCTGCCGGTACAGGGAAATCGACCTGTGCCCCCAGCGCCAATGCCACATCCCACACCCATAGGGGCGTATGCGTGTCAGCAGGTCCACGCTGGCCTTGCCACTCACCAGCGATCAACCGCACTTGCCCTGCACCGCCAGGCAAACCCACCACGGGAATCTGCGCGTCGACGATAGTCTGATAACGCGGAGGCACAGACTTGGCGGTCGCAGGCAGGTTGACCCACAACTGCACCATCTCCAGCAGACCACCCTCACGGGCGAACTGCTCACTGTGAAACTCCTCATGCAGTAGCCCGGAACC
>CANFSB010000058.1 GCA_947449495.1 Pseudomonadota bacterium | reverse complement strand
GGCACAGGTCAAAGGGTTTACTCATGGGGTGCTTACTGCAGCCACAGCTTGACGGTGTCGACCAGACCAGCGAAGAAGCCGCTTTCGGTGGCTGGCGCCAGCGTGATCAGCGGCGCGCGCGCGACCACTTCGTTGCCGGACTTTATGGTTAGTTCGCCCACGGTGGTGCCCGCGGCGATGGGAGCTGTCAGCTTGGCGTTGACGGTGACGTTTTTTTCAATGCCGACGCCTTGGCCGCGTGCGACGGTGGCATAGATGTCCCGTGCAGTTCCTACTGGGACAAACTCCTCGGTGCTTTTCCATACATGGGGTTTGAGTACGAGGCGATTGCCTTCTTGCAGCTTGAGCGTTTCATAAAATGTAAAGCCGTAATTGAGCAAGGCAGCACTGGCATCCTCGCGATCCTTGATGCTGTCCGAACCCAGCACCACTGCGATCAGCCGCATGCCTCCACGCTTGGCCGAGCTGACGAGGCAATAGCGCGCGCTGTCGGTATGGCCGGTTTTGATGCCATCGACTGTCGGATCTTTGCCCAGCAAACCGTTGCGGTTCTGTTGACGGATGCCATTCCAGACAAACTCACGCAGAGAATAAATTTTGTAGTCTTCAGGGAAATCCCGGATCAGCGCCTGACCCATGATGGCCAAGTCGAATGCGCTGGAGCGATGTGTGGGAGCCGGACCGCCCCAGCTGTTTTCAAAGTGGGTGTCCTTCATGCCAAGGCGCGCTGCCTGCTGGTTCATCATGTCAACGAAGGCGGGCTCGGTGCCTGCCACGCGCTCGGCTAGCGCAATGGTGGCGTCGTTACCCGATTGCACGATCATGCCCTTGATGAGCACATCAGCAGGAACACGGGAGCCCACCTTCACAAAGGTGCGCGAACCTTCTGAGCGCCAGGCGTGTTCGCTGATGGTGATGTCTTCGTCAAGACGCAGTCGCTTGTCGCGGATTGCGGCGAACACCAGGTAGCCGGTCATCAGCTTGGTGATGCTGGCCGGTTCCATTGAATCGTGGGCGCGTTGGCCTGCCAGCACTCGGCCGGTGCTGTAATCGATGAGTACATAGGCGCTTGTCGGCACTGCGGGCGGTGGCGGCACAGCCAACGCAGCAGCAGGTCCGGTCGGCGGTGGTGGCGGCGTGACCAATTGCGGGGCTTGGGCTAGCGCTGCAGCTGCGAGCAGTGCAGCAGCGGCAGCAATTAAAAAAGTGCGGGGGGTATTCATCGGGCTAGTATCTCCGCGGACACGCTGTCGGTCATTCGGTGGCAAGTCGGCCCTCGACGCCTAGCGTCGAAAGTCTGGTGATCAGTTGGTCGTAGCCCGTCACGTCGGCAACCGGGCCGATACGCACGCGCCACAGCTTCCCGTCCTTGCCGGGATTGCGCAGCGTGACATCGGCCAAGCCTGCGTCCTTAAGCCGTGCGACCAGGCGCGCTGCATTGTCTTCTACAGCGAAGGCACCTGCTTGCACATACCAGCCACGCGTTGCGCTCAGGGGCGGCGGCGGTGGGGCGGGTACGGCTGCTGCGGTGATCGTGTTTTGTCCGGGCGCCAGCGCCTCAACCTCAACAAACGCTGTCCCGCTGCGCAGCATGTCTAGCTTCCAAGCTGCGGTGTAGCTCAGGTCGATGATGCGGTTATCAACGAAGGGACCGCGATCATTGACGCGTACCACCACACTACGACCGTTACTTAAATTTGTGACCCGTACATACGCGGGGATAGGCAAGGTCTTGTGAGCCGCGGTCATTGCATACATGTCGTAGGCATCACCGTTAGAGGTGGCCTTGGCATGAAAGTTGGGGCCATACCAAGAGGCGACGCCGCGCTCTTTGTAACCAGTATCGGTTGCCATCACAGCGTAGCGTTTGCCCAGCACTTCGTAGGTGGGTGGGTTGCCGCGGCGCGTACGTGGCTCGGCGCGCGGCACTGCATCGGGAATGGCGGCCAAGTTGGTCGGTGGTGCGGGCACTGCGCCCGATGCAGGCGGCTGTGTGGGTACCGCAACTGGTCTGCTGGGGGCTTTGCGCTGCCGAGGGCTGCCGCATGCCACCAGCATCAACAGCAGTGCACAGGCCAACAGCGAGCGGTTGTTCATGGCGACGTGCCTCGTTGGTTCATGCCGGCCCGTAATGCCAGGGCTAGATCGTGTACGGCCATGGCATAACGCGGACTGCGGTTATAGCGGGTGATAACCCAAAAATTCTTGAAACCCACGCGCCATCCCATGCTGTCAGCTTGTTCTGCCGGCACCAATACGGCTGCAGTGGCGTTGTCAGCCGCCGTATCGACCACATAGCCGCGAGCTCTAATGGCCCCCAGTGTGTCGTTCAATACCAACTGGAATTCAAACGGGTCATCAGCTTCATGCCCGATGCGCGTATCGGCCATGACTGGTTGGCCGACTTGCCAGCCGTGCATCACCAGAAAGTTGGCGATGCTGGCGGTGATGTCGCCCCAGTCTTCCCATAAATCGGGTGTGCCGCTGGCCTGCTGATCGACTGCATAGCTGCGGTAACTGGACGGCATGAATTGCGGTGCGCCCATGGCACCGGCATAGGAGCCGCGCAGGCTGCGCGCGTCGCGCTGGGTCTCGTGTGCAAGCAGCAGCAGTTGTTCCAATTCGTTGCGAAAGTAAGCGCCTCGCGCGGGGTAGTCAAAGCCCAGCGTTGTCAGCGCGTCCAGCACGCGATACCGACCGGTGACACGACCCCACTGGGTCTCGATGCCCAAGATTGCCACCAGATATTCGGCAGGCACACCGCGTTCTTGCTCTACACGTGTCAGCAGATCGTGGTTTTGCTGCCAGAACTGCAGCCCTGCGGCCAGCCGCGCCTGATCCAGAAAGCGGCTGCGGTATTGCCACCAGGGCAGCACCTGCTCGGCAGGACGCTGCATGGCTTCCAGAATGGCCGGCTGGCGACGCGCATCGGCGAGCAGTGCGCGGATGTCCTCTGCCGGCAGATTGTTGCGAGCGGCTGTGTCGGCAATGAAGGCGGAGATGTCGGCGCGCTGCAGGTCGAAGGCTGTATTGGGCGCTGCAGCTAGCGCCGACGCAAACCATGCCTGCAGCAGGCAAGCGATGGCGATAAGTCGCCCTGCGGTCATGTCATGACCCCACCAGTTTGCGGTGCGAGTACAGCGCCATCAGGATGCCGAAGCCGGCAAGCAAGGTCACCATTGAGGTGCCGCCATAACTGACCAAGGGCAAGGGCACGCCCACTACGGGCAGCAGCCCGCACACCATGCCGGTGTTGATGAATACATAGACGAAGAAGGTTAGCGCGAGGCTGGATCCGAGTAGGCGCGCAAACGTGTCTTGCATTTGCGTAGCCAGATAAAGCGCGCGTCCGACAACAAACAGATACAGCATCACCAGCACCAGCATGCCCAGCAGACCGAACTCTTCGCCGATGACCGCAAAGATGAAGTCCGTGTGTCGCTCGGGCAGGTATTCGAGCTGTGATTGGCTGCCGTTCATCCAACCCTTGCCGAATACGCCACCGGAGCCGATGGCGATTTGCGATTGAATGATGTGATAGCCCGCACCCAACGGATCGTTCTGCGGATCAATGAACGTAAAAACGCGTTGGCGTTGGTAGTCGTGTAGAAGCGTCCATCCAAACCACGCACTGCTCATGCCAACCAAAGCTAGTGCGGCAAGCACCAACAGCGGCACGCCTGCCATCAGCACGACCAACGCGCCACCGATCAGGATGAGCAGTGCAGTGCCCAAGTCTGGTTGTATGGCCGTTAGACCCACTGGCACCAGGATGATTGCAGCAGTGACGGCGAGTGTGCCCAAACCCAAAGGCAGTGGTCGCTCTTGCAGATACCAGGCCACTAGCATCGGCACGGCGATCTTCATGATCTCTGACGGTTGGAAACGGATGAAGCCCAAATCCAGCCAGCGCTGGGCACCTTTGCCGATGTAGCCCGATGCATCAACCACGAGCAGCAGCAGCACACCGCCGGCATACAACCAGGGTGCGGCATTGCGCAGTGTGTTGGGACGCAGTTGCGCCACAGCGACCATGGCCGCTGCGCCCAGTCCCATGCGCAATAGCGTGCGCAAGATCATGTCGCTGTTCTGGCCCGACGCGCTGTACAGCACGATGAGCCCGTAGCAGGCCACCATCGCCAGTCCGATCAGCAGCGGACCATCCAGCTTTAAGGCCAGCAGGATGCGTGTGGCGATCGTGAGCGTGCGGCGAGCCGAGCGTGATTCAACCTGCGGGAAACTCATGGCTTGGCCTGTGGCGCAGCAGTGACAGCGGGTGCGGCAGCGACGAGCTGTGGTAGCAGGTAGGCATCGAGGACTTTGCGTGCAATGGGCCCTGCTGCCGAAGCGCCAAAGCCACCGTTCTCTACCAATACGACCAAGGCGATGCGGGGCTTTTCAACGGGTGCGAAAGCGATGAACCACGAATGGTCGCGCAACCTTTCCGAGACGTTTTTCTCGACGTATTTTTCGTTAGCACCGACCGAGAACACTTGTGCCGTGCCGGTCTTGCCGGCAATGGAATAGGCGGCGCCATTGCCCACGCCGCGTCCGGTGCCTCGAGTCATGGTGCCCATCATGCCGTTGAACACATGATTCCAGTCTGCTTCAGGAATGCCTTCTACTGTCGGCAGTGCCTGCGGCGCCACGACTGTGGCCTGACCGGTCTCGGCATTGCGCATGCCGGTGACCAATCGTGGTTTGAAGCTGCGTCCGCGCGACGCAACAGTTGCCACCATATGTGCCTGCTGCATCGGCGTGACAGTCATATAGCCTTGACCGATACCGAAATTGACGGTCTCGCCTGGAAACCACACTTGGTCCTGTCGACGCTTGAAGCGCTTTTTCTTCCATTCACGTGACGGCAGGATGCCTGACTGCTCGCCGGCAATGTCGATGCCGGTCGGCTTGCCATAGCCAAAGGGCGCCAAGAATTCGGCAATGTTGTCGACGCCCAGTTGATTTGCCAGGCCGTAGAAATAGACGTCGCACGAGACTGCGATAGCGTCTTCAAGATTGACTGCACCGTGGCGACCACTGCGACCTTCCCGGAACGGTTTGCTGCTGCCTGGCAAATAATATTCACCGCTGCAGAAACGCGAACTCTCAGGGCTAACCGTGCCGTTATGCAGACCGGCAAGCGCGATCACCGGCTTAACTGTCGAGCCCGGCGGATAGGTGCCACGCAGTGCGCGGTTGAACAGCGGCCGGTCGATGTCCGTTTCAAGATTGCGATACTCGGCACGGGTCAGCCCACGCCCAAACAGACCCGGATCAAAGCCGGGTTGGCTGGCGAGCACCAGTACATCGCCGTTGGCAGGATCCAGCGCAACCACTACACCGCGACGCCCTCTAAGGGCTTGCTCTGCGGCCTGCTGCGCGACCAGATCTAGCGACAAGATGAGGTCTGCGCCGGCCTTGGGTGCTCGTGAGCGCAGGTCTGGCGCCAGCCCGCCCTGTGCTTGCACTGACCGGCCTTGCGCGTTGACCAGCACCTCACGAAAGCCGTTGGTGCCGTGGAGTTCTTTTTCGCGGGCGCTTTCTACGCCTAGCTTGCCGATCAGTGTGGTGCCGGCATAGGCCGAGCGATCGATGCGCGGCAGATCCGCTTCGCCGATAGCGGCGACATAACCCAGCGCATGCACGGCCAGATCACCGTTGGGATAAAACCGTGTCAGACGCGTGCGGATGTCGACACCGGGGAACTGATGGCGATGCACAGCGAAGCGTGCGATTTCTTCTTCGCTCATGCGCAGCCGGATGGGCACTGCTTCGAAGCCGCGCCGCGCTCGCACCAGGCGACGGATGTCATCGACTTCATCGGCAGGGATCAATTGCAACTGCGCCAGCCCGCGCAATGTAGTGGCCAAGTCTGGCACTTGTTCGCGGATCAGCTCGAGTTGATAGGCTGCCTGGTTTTCGGCCAGCACTTTGCCGTTGCGATCTAGAATCAGTCCGCGATTGGCCGGGATCGGCTCTAGTCTTGCGCGATTGCCCTGCGACAACTGCAGGTAGTAGTCGTGACGCAGCACCTGTAACAGGAAAAGCCGGCCAGCCAGCACTACTGCTGCAACGGCCACCAAAGACACTGCCAGCACGATGCGACGCTGAAAGGCGTGTTGTTCGCGCTGTGGGTTTTTGATGCTGACCGGGCCGGCCATGGTGCAGGCCAGCCTAACGCGGCGCGTGGGTGCGGCCGAGCAGGCCGGCAATCACCGGCCACACAGCGGCACCAGTGAAGGGCGGTAGCCACCGCAGCACGCTGTTGAGTGGGTGTCCGCTCCAGCCGTCTATGGCCCATAGCACCAGTTCATAGAGCAGCAACGCCACCAGCACCAGCAGGCTTTGTTCGAAGATCGGCTTGGCACGCGTAATGAGATGCAGCTTAACGGCAAGATAGGTGACCAGCGATAATGCCAGGGCGTGCTGCCCCAGTTGTGCGCCTTGCAGCACATCTAGAAGCAGGCCACAGAAAAAGCCGATGAAGATGCCACCAGTGGCTGGCGACATGGTGGACCAGTAGAGCACCACCAGCACCAGCAGCGGCGGCCGCAGTAACGACAGCCATAGGGGCAGTGGCGCCAGCATGAGCAGCAGCGCGGCCAGCGACGTGGCTGAAACCAGCAAGGCTGAAATGCGCTGTTGTTCGCGCAGCGTCACGGCTTGACTGCCTTGGGTACTGGTACTGGTACTGGCGCTGGTGCTGCCGGCATCTCGCCTTCACCGCCGTCGGCACCGACACCGTCGTCGGGCGCCGCTTCGATGTCGGAGGCATCTACCGGTGCGCCCAGCGTGACTTGCGGTAGCGTGTCGCTAGCAACGGGCGCCACAGGCGCTGCCGAATGTGTGGGATCAAACCACAACAACAGTGTTTCGCGATCGCGCTCGAGTGTGGCCAGTGGTTTGGCACGCACCTGTGTGAGCAGCAACACGGGATCGCGCTTGATGCCAGTGACGGTAGCTACGGGATAGCCGGCAGGGAATACACCGCCGAGCCCTGACGTGATCAGCAGATCGCCAGCCTTGACGTCCGAATTGACGGGCAGATAAGGCAGCAACAGTTCACCGCTGTTGCCGGCACCGACTGCGATGGAGCGCAGGCCATTGCGTGCGATCTGCACGGGCACTGCATGTTCCGGATCGGTGAGGAGGATTAGTTCTGAGGCCTGCGGACCGACGCGCGTCAACTGGCCCAACAGCCCGCGTGCATCGACCACCGCTTGTCCTTGGAATGCGCCATCACGCTTGCCCTTGTTGAGCATGAGGCGCTGTTTGAGCGGATTGAGTTCGACGCTGATCACCTCGGCAGCCAGGTGCTTTGTGACCAGTGCGGGCAGCGCTTGAGTGAGCGCGCGCAATTGTGCGTTTTCGTGTTCGAGTGCTTCGAGGCGCAGCGCTTTGACGTCGACTTCTGCGCTGCGCTGCTGCAAGCGGGCGATTTCGGCGCGCAGGCTGTCGCGGCTTTCGAATGCATCGCCAAGATTTTGCAATCCTACGCGCGGCGCATCGACCAGCCATTGCAGTGGATAGACCGAGCCTTGCAGCCAATAGCGCAGCGACTGCAGCCAGCCATCGCGCTGGTCGTAGTAAAGGCAGACGACCGACAGCAGCGCGAACAGCACGAAGCGCGGGCCGGGCGCACTGTCGCGGCTGGAATTTTGATGACGGCTACGGCCGACGAAGGCCACTCCAGCTCCTGGCTCAGTCGATGCCGAAGTGGCCGGGGCCCAACTCGTCCATCAGTTCGAGGATCTTGCCACCACCGCGTGCGACGCAGGTCAGCGGATCCTCGGCGATGATGACCGGCAGGCCGGTTTCTTCGACCAGCAACTTGTCGATATCACGCAGCAAGGCGCCGCCGCCGGTGAGCACGATGCCGCGCTCGAACACGTCTGAGCCGAGCTCTGGTGGTGTTTGCTCCAGCGCCTGCTTGACCGCTTTGACGATGCCTTGCAGTGGCTCTTGCAGCGCTTCGAGGATTTCGTTGCTATTGAGCGTAAACGAGCGTGGCACACCTTCGGAGAGGTTGCGGCCGCGCACGGATATCTCGCGCACCTGCTGGCCAGGGTAGGCCGAGCCGATGAGGATCTTGATGCGCTCGGCCGTGGATTCGCCGATGAGGATGCCGTAGTTGCGACGCACATAGTCGCTGATGGCTTCATCGAAGCGATCGCCACCGATGCGTACCGAGCTGGCGTACACAATGCCGTTGAGCGATAGCACGGCAACTTCTGAAGTGCCACCGCCGATGTCGAGCACCATTGAGCCGCGTGCTTCGCCGGTGGGCAGACCGGCGCCCACTGCAGCAGCCATGGGCTCTGTGACGATGGCGACATTGCGTGCGCCGGCGCCTTCGGCCGATTCACGGATGGCACGCTTTTCGACCTGCGTGGCGCCGAAGGGCACACACACCAGCACGCGCGGTGACGGTTGCAGGAAGCGATTGCCGTGCACCTTCTTGATGAAGTACTGCAGCATCTTTTCGGTGAAAGTGAAGTCGGCGATAACGCCGTCTTTCATTGGGCGCACAGCGTTGATGTGGCCCGGTGTGCGACCGACCATGCTCTTGGCTTCGGCACCGACCGCCACGATGACTTTGCCGCCCCGCGTGGGTTCGTCTTGGATGGCAACTACGGAGGGCTCGTTGAGTACGATGCCCTTGCCGCGCACATAGATCAGCGTATTGGCCGTTCCCAAGTCGATGGAAAGGTCGCTGGAAAAATAGCCGCGCAGGCGTTTGAACATGAAGTACCCGGCCTCGGATGAGTGGGATAAGGAGGGGGGAAATGGGGTGCGCTAATCTATCAATCGAGACGACACGCCGCAAGGCGACGTGTATCCTTTGTGGCTGTATTTCTAGGGGCCAAAAGCTCCAAGGCCGCAAGGCCTCCCACTAGCACCCGGGCTGCCACTATGAGTCTCTCATCCAAACAGATCGAAGGCATCGCGCATCTGGCACGTCTTGAGCTCGACGCCGCCGAAATCCCCCGCTATGTCGACAGTCTCTCCAGCATTCTGGGCCTTGTCAGCGAGCTTGAGCGCGTCAATACCGACGGCATCGCGCCTATGGCCCATCCGCTGGAAGGCCAGGTACAGCGCCTGCGCGCCGATGCGGTCAGTTCGCCCAATTTGCGCCAGCTGTTGCAGGCCAATGCCCCGCAGGTCGATGCAGGTCTTTACGTGGTTCCCAAGGTGATCGAATGACCGTCCCCACTCTGGCCGCCCTGTCTGCCGGGCTCAAGACCCGTCAGTACTCCAGCGTCGAGCTCACCCTCGCCGCCTTGGCGCGTGTCGAGCGCAGTCAG
This sequence comes from Pseudomonadota bacterium, assembly GCA_947449495.1. Taxonomy (GTDB): domain Bacteria; phylum Pseudomonadota; class Gammaproteobacteria; order Steroidobacterales; family Steroidobacteraceae; genus ZC4RG30. Next base: position 3,697 of record CANFSB010000058.1, on the reverse strand, counting down.
CCGCAGCTCAATGCGCTGGTCACGGTCACCGCTGAGTCGGCTCTGGCCGCTGCTGCCGCTGCCGATCAGCGCATTGCCGCCGGTACCGCCGGCCCGCTAACCGGCGTGCCGATGATCCACAAGGACATCTTCTGCACGGCCGGGGTGCTCACCACCTGCGGTTCGCGCATGCTCTCCAACTTCGTCTCGCCTTACGACGCGCACATCGTCACTTTGCTGGCTGATGCCGGCATGGTCATGGTCGGCAAGGCCAACATGGACGAGTTCGCCATGGGCTCGTCCAACGAAACCAGCTATTTCGGCCCAGTGAGCAATCCTTGGGATACCACGCGCGTGCCGGGCGGCTCGTCGGGTGGCTCGGCTGCTGCCGTGGCAGCGCGTCTGGCGCCTTTGGCTACAGCTTCAGACACCGGCGGCTCGATTCGTCAGCCTGCCGCGCTGTGCGGCGTCACAGGCATCAAGCCGACCTACGGCCGTGTGTCGCGCTACGGCATGATCGCCTTTGCCTCCAGCCTCGATCAGGCCGGTGTCATCACCGTGTCGGCCGAAGATGCGGCTATGACTTTGCAGGCCATGGCTGGTTTCGACCGGCGCGATTCGACCAGCATTGATGCCCCCGTGCCCGACTATGTGGCCGAGTTGCAGCAGCCGCTGGCCGGGTTGCGCATCGGCATCCTCAAAGAGTTTTTTGGCGAGGGCCTGTCTGCGGCCATCGAAGGGCCGGTGCGCGAGGCACTGGCTACCTGGCAGCGATTGGGCGCCACCGTGCGTGAAGTCAGTCTGCCCAGCCTGCCGCTGTCGGTGCCCACTTACTACGTGGTCGCGCCGGCCGAGGCTTCGTCCAATCTGGCGCGCTTTGATGGCGTGCGCTTCGGGCATCGCTGCGACAAGCCGCGCGATCTGGTCGATCTGTACAAGCGCTCGCGCGCCGAGGGTTTTGGTGCAGAGGTCAAGCGTCGCATCATGACTGGCACCTATGTGCTGTCGGCGGGCTATTACGACGCGTATTACCTCAAGGCCCAGCGTGTGCGCTCGCTCATCAGCGACGACTTCCGCCGCGCGTTCACCGAGGTTGATCTGCTGTTGGGGCCCACCACACCCACAACGGCCTTTGGCTTGGGCGATAAGACCAGCGACCCCATCACGATGTACCTCAACGACATCTACACCATCGGCGCCAACATGGCCGGTCTGCCTGCCATGTCGCTGCCCTGCGGCTTTGCTGATGGCTTGCCGGTGGGTGTGCAGCTGATCGGGCCGCACTTTGCCGAGGGCCGATTGCTGGCCGCGGCCCATGCCTATCAGCGTGAAACCGACTGGCACCTGCGGGCGCCGCCGGCCTTTGGCGCAGACTTTGCGGGAGAAGCCTGATGAGTGGCGAATGGGAGACGGTCATCGGGCTCGAGATCCACGCCCAGCTGGCCACCAAATCCAAAATCTTCTCTGGTTCAGCCACTGCTTACGGTGCCGAGCCCAATACTCAGGCCGACTTGGTTGATCTGGGCTATCCCGGCGTGCTGCCGGTGCTCAACGCCGAAGTGGTGCGTATGGCGGCCAAGTTTGGCTTGGCAGTGGGCGCTACGATCAATCGCCGCTCGGTGTTTGCCCGCAAAAACTATTTCTATCCTGATCTGCCCAAGGGCTATCAGATCAGTCAATACGAGTTGCCCATCGTCGCCGGTGGCCACCTAGATATCCTGCTCGAAGACGGCAGTACCAAGCGTATCGGTATCACTCGCGCGCACTTGGAAGAGGACGCCGGCAAGTCGCAGCACGAGGGGGTGGGTGTATCGACTATCGACCTGAACCGTGCCGGTACACCGCTGGTCGAGATCGTCTCCGAGCCTGATATGCGTTCGGCTAAAGAAGCCGTCGCCTACATGAAAAAGATTCATACGCTGGTGCGCTATCTGGGCATCTGCGACGGCAACATGCAGGAAGGCTCGTTCCGCTGCGACGCCAACGTTTCTGTGCGCCGCAGGGGCGCAGAGAAATTTGGCACACGGGCCGAGCTCAAGAACCTCAACTCGTTCCGCTACGTCGAAAAGGCTATCAATCTCGAGGTGGCGCGGCAGATCGACATCCTGGAGGGCGGCGGCACGGTGGTGCAGGAAACGCGCCTCTACGATGCTGACAAAGACGAGACGCGCTCGATGCGTTCCAAGGAAGAGGCCAACGACTACCGCTACTTCCCTGACCCGGACCTGTTGCCGGTGATCATCGAAGACAGCTTTGTCGAGGCCGTGCGCGCCAGCCTGCCCGAGCTGCCAGACGACAAGGCGTTGCGCTTTCAGCAGCAGCATGGCCTGTCGCCCTATGACGCCGGTGTGCTGACTGCCAGTGCCGAAATGGCCGCGTTCTATGAGTCGGTGGTGGCACTGGTGCCGTCCGACCCGAAGCTGGTGGCCAACACCGTCATGGGTGACTTTTCTGCCTCGCTCAACAAAGACAACCTCGACATTGCTAACAGCCGCGTCAGTGCCGCGCAGTTGGGCGTGCTGGTGAGCCGCATTGTCGACAACACCATCTCGGGCAAGATCGCCAAAGAAGTGTTCGAAGCGATGTGGGCCGAGGGTCTTGAAGCCGATGCGGTCATTGAGTCGCGCGGTTTGCGCCAGATCACCGATGCCGGTGCCATCGGCGCGGTCATCGACGCCATCATGGCTGCCAACCCCAAGCAGTTGGCCGATTACCGCTCTGGCAAGGACAAGCTGTTTGGCTTCTTTGTCGGTCAGGCCATGAAGGCCACCGACGGCAAGGCTAACCCTGCGCTGCTCAACGATCTACTCAAGGCAAAGCTGGCGCCTTAAGGGCGCCGCAGTTTCATGCGCGAAACCGACAGCCTGCGTCGTTTCCTGTTTGAGGAGGCGCCGCTGCGCGGCCATTGGGTCAAGCTCGAAGATGCTTGGTCTCAGGCCCGCGCTCACCAAGATCATCCCCCTGCTGTTGCCTCGTTGCTGGGGCAGGCATTGGCTGCCTCTACCTTGTTGGCTGCCTGTCTTAAGTTTCGCGGCACGCTGACTCTGCAGGTGCGCAGCCAAGGCGATGTGCCGTTGCTCATCGTGCAATGCACCCACGACCGGCAACTGCGTGGTGTGGCGCAGGTGCGTGAAGGCGCTGTTATTACCGACGATGCAGGTCTGGCTGAATTGGCCGGCCGCGGCACGTTGGTGGTCACATTAGACAATCACGACGGTGGCGAGCCTTGGCAGGGCATCGTGCCGTTGGCGGGTGCTTCATTGGCCCGCTGCCTTGAAGCCTATTTCGAGACGTCCGAGCAGCTGCCCACACGATTGATCCTGGCCGCTGACGACTGGCGTGCCGGCGGCCTGTTGCTGCAAAAGCTCCCGCAGACGCAGTCAGCCGGTGAGGGCGCGCGTGGGCGCATGCTGGAGATCTGGGACGAGTGCTCACTGCTGCTCGATACGCTGGGTGGTCGGGAGCTGCTCGATACCGAGCCGCAGCTGCTGCTGCATCGGCTTTTTTCTGCTCACGATGTGCGTTTGTTTGACGCTGACCCGGTGCGCTTTAGCTGTCGCTGCAGTCAAGCCCGTGTGAACAGCCTGCTGTTGTCGCTGGGTGAGGATGAGGTCAAAGAGATTCTGGACGAACAGGGTTCAGTGGCCATTACCTGCGAGTTTTGCAATCGCCAATATCGATACGATGCGATTGATGCAGCACAGGTGTTTGCTGATGC
>CANFSB010000057.1 GCA_947449495.1 Pseudomonadota bacterium | reverse complement strand
CGGGCCTTAGGGTCCACCGCAGACAGCCGGTACTCGTTGATGAGCATGGTCTGGTGGGCAACCCAAAGCTTCCAAGCTTCCTTCGAGACGGTCTCGAAGATGCGCTGGCCGCGCGGCCCCGGAAACGGCGGACGATCGAGGCCTGGAGCCTCGCACTTCAGGTGAGCGCATTGCACGGTACGGATAGTCATAGAGCGCGTTATACCACAGGCCACAGGTCGCTCTGCGCGGGCGGCAACAGCGTCTCCAGCAGCGTGGCCACCGGTGCAGGCAAGCCTATGCGCGCGGGGTTGCGCAGGTCATACCACTGGCCCTCGCCCGGTGGTTGCCAGCTGTCTTCCACACGCAGCAGCAGCGGCTGTATGCACAGGTCGTAATGCGTAAAGGCATGGTCGATGGGTGGCAGCGCATGACCATCGGCAGCACCGGGCAGCAGCGACTCGGCCTCCCCTGCGGTATCAAACTGTGGCGGTGCCCACAGGCCGCCCCAGATGCCGCGCGCCGGGCGACGCTGCAGCCACAGGCTGCCATCGGCGCGGCGCAACAACAGCAGCACACACTCACGCGAGGGTCGCTCTCGCGCTTTGCGCGGTGCAGGCAGCTCGTGTTGGCGATCACTGGCGCGCGCCACACACTTTGCGGCAAAGGGGCAGCGATCACAGGCGGGATTACGACGCGTACACAGCGTGGCACCCAGATCCATGATGGCCTGTGTATAGGTGGCCACCTGCTGCACCGGCGTTTCATGCGTGGCCAGTGCCCACAGCTGTGTCTCAAAGGCGCGCTCACCGGGACGACCCTCTACGCCATACACACGGGCCAGCACGCGTTTGACGTTGCCATCGCAGATGGGGTGATGCTGATCGCCACTGAGTGCCAGGATGGCCCCGGCTGTGGATCTGCCGATGCCAGGCAAGGCAGCCACTGCCTCAAAGTCAGTGGGGAACACGCCGCTGTGCAGATCGCGCACCTGCTGCGCCGCGCGCTGCAGATTGCGAGCCCGGGCGTAATAGCCCAGCCCCGACCACAGGTGCAGCACATCGTCTTGCGGCGCATCGGCCAATGCGCCAAGCGTAGGAAAACGCGCCATGAAGCGATCGAAGTAGCCGATGACAGAGCTGACCTGCGTCTGCTGCAGCATCACCTCTGACACCCACACGCGATAGGCGCTGCGATCCTGCTGCCAAGGCAGATCGTGACGGCCGTGATCGGCATGCCAAGCCAGCAGCAAGGGCGCGAGGGAGGGGGCATCCATGCTGCGCAGTCTAGCGTTAGCACTGCCCGAACAGGCACCATGCCCGCACAACAACCGGGGACACCATGCGTACACGCACACTTTTGACTGCCGCACTGATTGGTCTTGGCTCACTGTCGTCAGTGCTGGCCGCAGAACTGCCCGTTGCCAAGCCCGAGTCGGTGGGCCTATCCAGCCAGCGACTGGACGTGATCGACAGCGTGCTGCAACAGCACATCAAGGACGGCACCATCTTTAATGCGGTGGCACTGGTGGCTCGCGACGGCAAGGTGGTGCATGCCAAGGCCTACGGCACGCTCGATGCCAAGGGCAACACGCCCATGCCGATGGATGCGCTGTTTCGCATGGCCTCGTCCTCCAAGCCAGTCACTGCAGTGGCGGTGTTGATGCTGGTCGAGGAAGGCAAGGTCCGCCTTACCGATCCGGTGTCGCGTTTTATTCCCGAGTTTAAGAATCTAAAGGTGGCCGTACCTAAGCCCGGTGCTGCAGCGCCCGCACCGCTGCCACCGGGTGCGCCAGCTACCGGCCCAAAGCCCGAAGCCGATCTGGTACCGGCACAGCGTGAAGTGACCGTGCGCGATTTGCTGACGCACACCTCGGGGTTGATGTCGGGTGGTTTGGGCATGCGCGTATCGAGCGACATCCAGCGCAAGCCCACCGACACGTTGGCTGATTTCATTCCACAGCTGGGCAATGCCGCACTGGATTTTCAGCCTGGCACCCGCTGGAGCTATAGCGCAGCGGCAGGCTTTGACACTTTGAGCCGCATCGTCGAGATCGCCTCTGGCAAACGCTTTGATCAGTTTCTAGCCGAGCGCGTGTTTGCGCCGCTGGACATGCACGACACGCAGTTTGTGGTGCCTGCTGCTAAGCAGTCGCGCATGAATCAGCTGTTCCGCCGTACTGCACAGGGTCAATGGGAAAGCGGTGGTGTGGGCGGCTTTGACAGCACGGTCTATTTCTCTGGTGCGGGCGGTCTGATCAGCAGCGCACGCGATTACCTGCGCTTTGAGCAGATGCTGCTGGGTGGTGGTCAACTGGACGGCAAGCGCCTGCTGTCACCGCGCAGCGTCGAGCTGATGCGCACCAATCATGTGGGCGATCTGTTTCATGGCATGCGCGGTAACGAAGACGGCATGGGCTTTGGTCTGGCCGTTGCCATCACACAAGATGAAACCAAAGCTGCCTGGCGTCGCTCTGTAGGCAGTGCCGGCTGGTATGGCGCCTATGGCACGATCAGCTGGAACGATCCACGGGAAGGCATCACCGCCGTACTGATGCTGCAGCAATCGGTGCCCGCGGTGCAGGCAGACTTTGGTGCAGCGGTGATGCAGGCGATCGTGGCCTCGCGGCCCGCGCACTGACTGCTGTCAGGTGACGAAGGTCGCGCCGATGTGCCCGGTTTTAATAAAGGCCTGCGCGCCGGCGGGACCGGCCACAAAGGCAGTGCTACTGCCGCGCGGATAACGCAGCCAAGCGCCCGCGGCATAGCTGCCCTGCGCATCGTGCAGCTGACCTTCAAGCAGCAACAGCTCAAAGCCACCGGCATGCTGCTGCGCGGACTGCACTGCACCCGGTGCAAAGCGCAGCAGTTGTGTGTCTATGCCACTGGCCGAGTGCAGTGGCTGACACTGCACACCCACGGAACCGGTGTCGATCCACTGGCCCTGTGCGGTGCGCAGCACTAACTGCTGCGTATCACCGGGTGTGAACTGCCGCAGTTTGACGAAGATGGTGCAGCCGGCTTCGGGTCGCGGCGCATGACTGGTGCCGGGCGGATTGCGCAGATAAGTGCCGGGCGGATAGTCGCCATGCTCATCCGAGAAGCTGCCCTGCAGCACCAGGATCTCTTCGCCGGCACCATGGGTGTGCGAATCAAAGCCGGTCTGCGGCAGATAGCGCACGATGGTTGTGGCCACCGCCACTTCATCGCCAATGCGATCGAGCATGCGACGGTCCACACCGTTTGCGGGTGACGACACCCACTGCACGGTGTTGGTATCAATCACTACACGTTGCGACAGATCTGCATTGAGGTGCATCAGGGTTCTCCGGTGCTCCAGCCGCCACCTAAGGCTTTGTAGACGGCGATGAGTGAGGTTGCCGCACGCGTTTGGCTGCTGGCAAGCAGGTCTTCGGCCTCCAGCTCGGTACGGGCTGCATCGAGCACCGTCAGAAAATCTGCCACGCCGCCTTCAAAGCGTTTGGTGGCAAGGTCTGCCGCTTGCGCGCTGGCCGCAGCAGTGCGCTGCAAGGCAGCAAGCCGCTGACGCTCGCGACCATAGTCACTCAGGGCATTGTCGGTATCTTCCAGCGCCAGCAGCACCGTTTGCTGATAGTTGGCTAGAGCTGCTTCGCTGCGTGCGTCGGCGATGTTGATCTGCTGACGCAGATGGCCATAGTCAAACAAGCCCCAGCTGATCGAGGGACCCAATGAACGACGGTCATTGCCGGCATCACCCAGCGCATCAAAACTCAGTGCGCGCAGCCCAACGCTGCCCACCACACTGACGCGCGGAAACAGATCGCCCATTGCCACACCGACACGCGCCACACTGGCTGCCAATGCCCGCTCGGCCGCGCGCACATCAGGGCGGCGGCGCAGTAACTGCGCCGGATCGCCCAACGCAAGACCCGTGGGCAAGGCAGGTGCCGCAGCCACAGGCTGCAAGCGAGCATGTAAGGCGCCAGGTGTTTGACCTGTCAGCACTTCAATGCGACGGATACTGCGTTGTACTGCAGCTTCCAGCGAAGGCACACCCGAGAGCGTCAACTGCACCTGAGCCGTGGCGCGAGCGGTGTCGAGCAGTGTGCCGCGACCGGCTTCCTGCCGCGCCTGCACCAACTGCAGCGCATGCTGCTGGTTGTCGGCGTTGCGGCGTGCCACTGCCAAGCGACTTTGTGCGCCGCGCAGTTCAAAATAATTGCGGGCCACTTCGGCCACCACGCTCAGTCGCATGCCATCACGCTGCGCCTGTGCAGATTGGGCTTCGGCACCGGCGGCCTGATTACCGCGCCGCACACGACCAAACAGATCCAGCTCCCAACGCGCATCGAAGCCCGCGTCATACAGCTCATAATCGCGCTGCGTAATGGTCGTGCCCGGCACACCACCGCGGCTCTGGCGTTGCGAGCCGCCAGTGGCCGAGGCGCCCAGCGTTGGCCCGAAGTCAAAGCGCTGCGACACCAGCGAGGCACGTGCTTCTTTGAGGCGGGCTTCGGCAGCGCGCAGGTCCTGGTTAGCAGCCAGCGCCGTGCGGATCAGCTCATCGAGCTGCGGCTCGTTGAACAGCTGCCACCAGGCTTCGTTGACAGCGTCGGTGCTGCCGGCAACCAATACGCTGTCGGCAAATGCAGTCACCGCTGGCACCGCGGGCTGGCGATAGGATGGGCCCACTGCACAGCCAGCCAGCAACGCTGCGGCTACCGCGATGACTGCGCTGTGCTTATGCATTGCTGGCACCTTTGCGACGCAGCACCAGATTGCGCAGCACCACATAGAACACCGGCGTGAGGAACAAGCCAAACAGCGTCACGCCCAGCATGCCCGAGAACACAGCCACGCCCATTGCGCGGCGCATCTCGGAGCCGGAGCCACTGGACAGCACCAACGGCACCACACCCATGATGAAGGCCAGCGACGTCATGATGATGGGTCGCAAACGCAAACGGCAGGCCTCGATAGCAGCCTGCATGGGCGTACGGCCCTGCTGTTCCAGATGCACAGCAAACTCAACGATGAGAATGGCGTTCTTGCAGGCCAAGCCCACCAGCACGATGAAACCCACCTTGGTGAAGATGTTGTTGTCGCCGCCGCTCAGCCACACGCCCATCAACGCCGACACAATGCACATCGGCACAATCAAGATGACCGCCAGCGGCAATGTCCAGCTCTCGTATTGCGCGGCCAACACCAAAAACGCCAACAGCACGCACAGCGGGAAGATGTAGGTTGAGCTGCCGCGCGAGAGAATCTCTTGATACGACAGGTCGGTCCACTCAAAGCTCACGCCGGCGGGCAGCGTGTCACGCGCCAGCTTCTCGATGGCATCCAGCGCCTCGGACGAACTAGTACCCGGCAGTGCCTGGCCATTGATGTCGGCAGTCAGATAGCCGTTGTAGTGACTGACCGAATCGGGGCCAACGCTGTCGCGCACGCTCATCACCGAACCCAGCGGCACCATGCCGCCGGCGCCGTTGCGTGTCTTGAGGTCCAGTATCTGCTCTTTGCGCGCCCGAAACTGCGAGTCGGCCTGCGCAATCACTTGATAGCTGCGACCAAACAGGTTCACGTCGTTGACATATAGCGAACCCAGATACACCTGCAGCGCCTCAAACACATTGCCCAGCGGGATGTTGTCGCGCTTGGCACGCACTCGATCAATGTCGGCATACACCTGCGGCACGTTAACGCGGTAGTTAGAGAACACGCCCACCACGCCCGGCGTTTTATTGGCAGCGGCCACGAACTGCTGTAGCACCCCGTCCAATCCGCGATAGCCCAACGCGGCACGGTCTTCGATCTGCAGCTTGAAGCCACCAAGCGTGCCCATGCCATTGACCGGCGGTGGCAGCACCACACCCACAAAGGCCTCATGAATGCCAAACAGCTTCATCTGCAAACGCTGCGAGATAGCCGCAGCTGACATCGCTTTGCCCTTGCGCTGGGCCTGCGGATTGAGCGTGGCAAAAATCACACCGCTGTTTGACGCAATGCTGAAGCCTGCCGTGACCGACATACCCGAGAAGGCGATGACCGACTCCACACCCGGCTCTGCCGACATGATGTCGGTAACACGGCTCATCACCGATTCGGTGCGCTCTATCGAGGCCGAGTCGGGTAACTGCGCAAACGCAATCACATAGTCTTTGTCCTGAACCGGGACAAAGCCCTCGGGCACCTTCAGAAAGCCCAACGCTCCGAGACCAAGCAAGCCTGCGTAAACCACCAAGGCTAGCGTAGTCATGCGCAGCACACGCCCCACACCGCGGCCATAAGCGTCGGAAGCGCGGGTGAAGAAGCGATTGAAGGGACGAAAGATCCATCCGGCCCCTTTGTCTATAAGCCGCGTGCCGGCATCGCGCTTAGCACCATGGGGCTGGAGCAACACTGCTGCCAGCGCGGGCGACAACGTCAGCGAATTGACCGCCGAGATGAGCGTGGAGATAGCAATGGTGACCGCAAACTGGCGATAGAACTCTCCGGTAAGACCACCGAGAAAAGCGATAGGCAGAAACACCGCCGACAGCACCAGCGCAATGGCGATGATGGGGCCGCTGACCTCATCCATGGCTTTGATGGTGGCGTCGCGTGGCGAGAGACCGTCGGCGATGTTGCGCTCTACGTTCTCGACCACCACGATGGCGTCATCAACCACGATGCCAATAGCCAGCACCAAGCCAAACAGCGACAGCGTATTGATCGAAAAGCCAGCCAGCAGCAGCACGGCAAACGTACCCACGATAGACACCGGCACGGCAGCCAATGGAATGATGGACGCGCGCCAGTTCTGCAGGAACAGCACCACCACCAACACCACCAGCACCAGCGCTTCGATCAGCGTGGTAATCACCGCGCTGATGGACTCGCGCACAAAGTTGGTCGGGTCATAAACAACGCGATATTCCACGCCTTCGGGGAAATTGCGCTGCATCTCGTTCATCGCAGCGCGCACGTCGGTCGACAGCTGCAGCGCATTGGAGCCCGGCGCCTGCGAGATGGCGATAGACACTGCCGGCAACTTGCCCAAGTAACCACGGATGGCGTAGTTGTCCACGCCCAGTTCGATGCGCGCCACATCGCGCAGCCGCGTGATCTCGCCACCGGCGCTGGTCTTGACGACGATATCGCCAAACTCTTCTTCGCTGGACAGCCGACCCTGCGCATTGATCAGTAATTGCTGATCCACCGAGGCATCACCTGGCGGAGCACCAACCACACCGGCGGCCACCTGCACGTTCTGTTCCCGGATCGCATTGATCACATCGCCTGCCGTCATACTGCGACCGGCGATGCGCTGCGGATCCAGCCACACGCGCATGGCATAACTGCCACCACCAAACACTTCGACGCGCCCCATGCCTGGGATGCGCGCCAACGTATCGCGCACTTGCAGCTCGGCGTAGTTGCGCAGGTACTTAAGGTCGTAACGGCCGTTGGGCGAGACGATCTGCACAAACAGCGTGATGTCGGAGTTGCTCTTGATCGTCGACACGCCAATGCGGCGCACGTCTTCGGGCAGCTTGTTGAGCGCCTGCGAGACGCGGTTCTGCACATTCACCTGGGCCTGATCGGCATTGGTGCCGGTCTTGAAGGTGACGGTCAGTTGCATCGAACCCGATGACGAAGACTGCGAGGACATGTACAGCATGTTCTCGACGCCAGTGATGGCCTGCTCTAACGGCGCAGCCACCGTCTCTGCCACCACACTGGGGCTGGCACCGGGATACGCCGTAGACACCACCACCGAGGGCGGCGCCACTTCCGGGTATTCGCTGATGGGCAGCTTCTGCAGCGCGATCACGCCGGCCAAGAAAATACCGATCGAAATAACGCCCGCGAAGATCGGACGATCAACAAAGAAGTGCGCGAACTTCATGGGCTAGCGGGCCGCAGCGGCAGGTTCGCCTTCCATGGGCACGATGCGCGGTTTGACCACCATGCCTGGCTGCGTGCGCTGCAGGCCATTGACCACAATGCGCTCGCCGGGCTTCACGCCCGAACGCACCACACGCAATCCATCAAACATCGGCCCGGTTACCACCGCGCGATACTCAACCTTGTCGCCCTCGCCCACCACCAGCACAAAGCGGCGGTCTTGATCGGTGGCAATGGCGCGATCGTTGATGAGAGGGCCCTTGTACTTGCCCTTGCCGATCAACCGCACGCGCACGAACATGCCAGGCGTTAAATAACGATCCGGGTTGGGGAACACCGCGCGACCGGTCAGCGTGCCGGTGTTGGTGTTGACGCGATTGTCGACAAAATCCATGTAGCCGTGATGACTGAACTTGGTTTCGTTACCCACGGCCATCAGCACCGGGTTTTTACTGTCGCGCGAGCTTGGGCGCTCGCCGCTGCGGGCCAGATCGTCGTACTTGAGGTAGTCCTGCTCCGAGGCCTCGAAATACGCATACATCGGCTGCATCGACACCACTGTGGTGAGGCGTGTGGCCTGACCACCGGCACCACCAGAAACCAGATTGCCTTGCGTGACTTCGGCTCTGCCCACTCGCCCGTCGATGGGCGAGGTGATGCGCGTATAGCCCAGGTTCAGTTGCGCCATCTGCACCAGCGCCTGCGCCGACTTGAGCTGCGCAGCGGCATTAAGATTGGATGCACGCCGCTGCTCGTACTCTTCCTGTGAGATGGCCTGCGAGGTCAGCAGCTTGTCGCCACGGGCAAGGTCGGCACGCGCCAACTCTGCCGCTGCGGTGGCCTGCTCTTCGGCGGCCGATGCGCGGGCCAGTTCTGCCTCAAACGGACGCGGATCGATCTGGAACAGCAGATCGCCCTTGCGGATCTCTTTGCCCTCGGCAAACACGACCTTTTGTAGATAGCCAGAGACCTGCGGACGGATCTCTACGGTATCGACCGCCTCAAGGCGGCCGGTGTACTCGTCCCATTCGATGATCTCGCGCTCTGGCACGACGGCCACGCTGATCTCGGGTGCGGGCGCACCCGCACCAGGACCGGCCGCACCTGCTGGTGCGCCGGAACCTTTACCACTGCAACCGGCGACCAGCGCCGTACACAGACCCAGCGCCAACACCGACCACAGTGAATGCTTCATAGGCGAACTTTAAAATCCTCGCCCTTGCTGTCCAGCTCGATCTTGCCGTGCATCATCGCCGACACGAACTTGCAGGTCTTGAGGAAGCCGCCGAAGGCGAAGAAGTGCAGACCACCGAAGTTGGTCTTGCCTGAGGCTTGCGCACGGGCCAGCGTGCGGATCGACTCTTCTGGGCCACTGTCGCCCAGCAGGCTGGCCACCAGTGCCATCTTGCCGCCGCTGCCCAGTGCACGGATCGAGGCGCCAGCGCCGCAGATCTTGGCGTACCGCAGCAGCGTCTTGAGGCTGGCAGGACCCGGCAGACCCGGACGGGCCTGGTTGGTGATGCCGTTGGCGCGCAGGGTGTTCTCCCACTCGATCATCGGCTCGGCTTCAAACACGACCTGCGTGACGAAGTGGAGCTTGACGCCCTGCTGGTTGGTAACGGCGACCTTGTGGGCCTCGTACTGACGCAGCTGCTCGGTGGTCATGTGCGCATGGCCTTCCGGATGGCCAGCCATGTACATCTCTTTGATGCCGGCAGCGGCAAACTCGCCGCTCTCGAGCACACCCACGGTCGAATCGAATGCACCTTCGGGTGCCGGCATGTCACCGGCGATGAGCAGCAGCTTGCGCACGCCGACCGCAGCAAAACCCTGCGCGATCTTGCGCACTTCGGCCACGTCTTTGACGCGGCGTGCGGGCACGTGCGGCACAGCAGTAAAGCCGGCGGCGTTGACGGCCTTGGCCGCTTCGGTCAGCTCGTCAAAGGTCTGGTTGGGGAACAGCGCAATGAAGATATCGGTGCCGGCAGGCAGCAGTGTTGCGGCTTCGGCCAGATCGCTGACGTCCTTGCAGGTCATTTCGACCGATGCATTGGCCAGCAGCGAAGTGATGCTCGAAATCTCGGTGGTGTTATCGGACATGATGAAAAAACTCGATGGTTAGTTGAAACGAAAAAATGCACGGCGACGGCGCATAGCAGCAAAGCCCGCGCCCAGCGCCAGCACGGCCAACGTGGGCCAGCTGAAGCTGCCGCCACCGCCATCTTTGACGACCTGACCGCCATCGACGCTTTGTGCTGGCGGTGCTGTCACGACCAATGCCGTATAGGCATAAGTGGCCACACCTGCGCCGTCGACGCAGGAGAGCTCAAAGTTGCCGATGCCGGCACTGCTGGGCGTAACCGTCAGCGTGCCAGAGGTGGCAATGGTGTCGCTCCAAGCCCCTGCTGCGGTGCAGCTGGAGGCCGTCGGCGAACTCCAGCTAAGCGTCGCGGTTTGCCCAAGGGCAATAGTCTGCGTCGAAATGGAGAACTGCACAGGCAGCGTGGTGCCCGGTGCGGACGGTGTGAGGCGATAGACCGCACCACCCCCGGACGAATCGTTGTAGGTCACGCCATACAGGTAACCGTTGAGCGGCACGACCTTGCCATAGGACACAGAGCCATCGACCGTACCGGCAATGAATCCATGCAGCATGGCGTAAGTGCCTGCAGCGTTAATGCGCCACACAGTTCCCAAACCAGCCGGACCACCGCGCTCGGTCGTGCCATACAGGCTGCCATCGGGCCCCTGCGACACACCGGCCAGCGGGTTGCCGCCATCAAGCGGGCCACCCGCAAAAGAACGCAGCACGGTAACGGCACCGGCAGGCGTCATACGGAAGACGGAGCCAAAACCAGCGGCGCCGCCCTGATAGGTGGTGCCGTAGAAGTTGCCATCTTTGCCGCGCAACAAGCCGGCGCGCGGATTGGCGCCCTCCGTGTTGACGCCGACACCCAGCGAGTTGAAGCCGGTAAATGCGGTAAACGAATAAAGGGTAGTGAGCTTGCCATCGAGGCTGATGCGATACACCGTGCCGCGGTTATTGGCGCCGCCGATCAGCGTGGTGCCATAGAGCGCGCCGTCAGCGCCGACAACCAGCGTGCCTTCCGGGTTGCTGCCATCACTGGAATTAAAGCTGTGCAGTGTGGTCAGCGTGCCATCGACAGTGATGCGAAACACCGTGCCCTGGTCGCTGGTGCCACCACGCAGCGTGGTGCCATAGAGCGCGCCATCACTGCCCTGCACCAGACCGGTGTAGGGATAGAACGGGCCGCTGTTATCGCCGGTGAACACAGTCAGGTTGGTGTAGACGCCCGCAGCGGTGATCTTATAGACCGTGCCGCGCGACTGACTGCCGCCGTAATAAGTTGTGCCGTAGAAATTGCCGTCGGTGGCCTGCATGACGTTGGCGAAGGGCGTCATGCCTTCGGTGTCGCCCGGCGTCAGCGAATACAGCAGCGTGCCCACGCCGGCCGGAGTCACCTGCATGAACGCGCCCAGCGTGTTGGCGCCACCGGCGCTGGTGGCCAGATAGAAGTTGCCATCTGCGGCCAGCAGCGGATCGCCGCGAAAGCCCGTACCACCGCTGGCGACTGAACCCAGTGACAACACCAGATTGAGGTTGGACTCGCCCGCCACGGCGGTGCTGACCGGCGCGATACACGCGGCAACGGCCAGGGTCAGCCCGATGCTGCGGAGCGCAAGCGACCGGAGTCGCTTGGAAATCTGTAACTGCATGGAGTTGGGAGCCCTGCGGGGAATAGCGACCTGGCCCAGCGCCTGGTCAAGAACCGAATTAGACCACATTCCAGCAGATTGGTTGCCTACCGGCCGCTGACCCAGGTTATTCGTAGCGCAATGCGTCGATCGGCGCCAAATTGGCGGCCTTGCGGGCCGGCAGCAGCCCGAAAACCATGCCGATCAAGGCCGAGAAACCGCAGGAACCCAGCACAACCCACCAGGGCACTGCCGGCGTGGGGAAATTGGGAATGAGGGCAGCGATGCCAAACGCCATAGAGAAGCCCAACACGATACCGATTACCCCGCCGGTTAGCGCCAGCAGCATGGCCTCGATCAGAAACTGCATCAGGATAAAGCGCCGCGGCGCCCCCAGCGCTTTGGCAATACCCACCTCGCGGGTCCGCTCGGTGACCGACACCAGCATGATGTTCATGATGCCGATGCCGCCGACCAGCAACGAAATGCCCACGACACCGGCCACCACCAAGGTGACCGTGTTGGAGATCTGCTGAAAGGTCTTGGCCAGCGTCTCGGCCGACTCAACCCGGAAATCATCCGGCTGATCTTTGGCGATGCGATGCAGACGGCGGATGAGTCCGGCAACGCGCTGCTTCACGTTGGCCACACTGTCCATATCAATGACCGAAAAACTGATCCACAGATCGGGCTGAGTGATGACGCCCGTTACTGCCAGCGCGGTTTGATAAGGCATCACGAGGAAGCTGTCCTGGCTCTGGCCGAACACCTCGCCGCGCGCTTCCATGACGCCGACCACCTTGAACCACTCGCGACCGATCTGCACAAACTGGCCGCTGGGGTCCTCGGGCAGCTTGAGGTCTTTGCGTATCTGCTCGCCCAGCACCACCACGCGACGGCGACTGTCGTCATCACTGGCGGTGATGAACCGGCCCACTCGCGGAAACTGCTGCTGCACATCCTGATAACTGGCCGTACTACCCAACAACTGGCCATTGGCAGTATTGGCGCCGTTGCGCACTTCAGCACCAAAGCGCTGGCCGGCAAACACGATGGGCGTGAGGTGCGCGATGCCATCGATGCGTGCACGCAGCTCGTCCAGATCAGACGGCTGCAGTCGATTGACCTTGCCGCGCAGCTGATCCTGCAACGGAGTGTAAGAGCGCAGCGTAAGCGTGCTGGAGCCCAGCCCCTCGAATTGCTGCGAGATAGTGCGCGACAGACCCTGTACCAACGCCACCACGCAGATGACCGAAGCCACACCGATGATGACGCCGAGCATGGTGAGCACGCTGCGCAGTCCATGCGCACGGATACTGGAGATGGCCGACACCAGGCATTCCTGAATGACCCACAGCCAACGTTGTAGCGCGGAGCCGCGTTGCAGATCAGTGGCCATAGCGATCTTCCACGACATGACCATCCTGCAAGCGCACCACGCGCTGGCAACAGGCGGCAATAGCCGGATCGTGCGTCACGATGACCACGCACTGACCCTCGCTGTGCAACTGGGCAAACAAAGCCATGATCTCGCGCGCTGTACGGCTGTCGAGGTTGCCTGTGGGCTCATCGGCCAACAACAGTTCGGGCTGGCCTACCAGCGCACGCGCCACGGCGACGCGTTGGCGCTGACCACCAGAGAGTTCGTTGGGACGATGGCCCGCGCGATCCGCTAAACCGACCCGTTCCAAAGCCTCGGCGGCGCGTGAGCGGCGCAGCGCAGGCGACACCCCGCGATAGATCAGCGGCTGCGCGACATTGTCCAGCGCAGTCATGCGCGGCATCAGATAAAAGTTTTGGAATACGAAGCCGATCTTGCGATTGCGCACTTGCGCCAACT
>CANFSB010000056.1 GCA_947449495.1 Pseudomonadota bacterium | reverse complement strand
CAGACCCGCGCAGGCGATGAGCAGCTTGAATGCCAGCGACCGGATCTTCATGAACGCTCCTCTTTTAACCTGATGGTAACCACAAGCGTTGCAGTACAAGTACTGCACCACCGTCGCCACTGCGCCTGACAGACGGGGCTAGAATTGAGCAATACATTATTTTGCCTCAAGGAGCATAGCGGCCGTGTCACAGCAAAATGTTGACAGCTTGATGGATGACCTGCGGGCGGCCATCGCCGAGGTCGAGAGCTTGATCGAGTCCGCCGCTACCGGTGCCGGTGAGCAGGCTGCCGAGGTCAAGGCCAAGGCCGAACACACGCTGCACGATGCCAAGCAGCGCTTGTCATCGGCCCAAGAGGCCATCGGCGATCAGGCCCGCCGCAGTGTCCGCGATGCAGATCGCTATGTGCACGACAAGCCTTGGCAGGCCATCGGCATCGCCGCCGGTGTGGCCTTTGTCGTAGGGCTGCTGGTCAGTCGTCGATGAGCTCGCGCGGCGAAGACAACACGTCGCCGCCCGGCCTGATGGATTCCCTGCGCGGGTTGCTTGCCACGGTTGTGGCTTTGCTGCAGGTGCGCGCCGACCTGCTGGTCACTGAACTCGAAGAACAACTGCACCGCCTGGCCGGTGTGCTGTTGTGGGGTGCCATCGCGCTGTTTTGCGGCACGCTGACCGTCTTGATGTTGGCCTTCACCGTGATGGTCGTGTTTTGGGACAAGCATCGTGTGCTGGCCGCGGCGCTGCTTACCGGCGGCTTTGCTGTGGTGTTTGTGGCGGCGCTGTGGTCGCTGCGGCGCCGCTTGGCCGCCCGGCCCCGCGTGTTGTCAGCCACGCTTGGCGAACTGCAAAGCGATGTTGCCGCCCTGCGCGGTGACACCGCGCAGCGATGAGCATGAACCAGCGCCTTGCACAGCTGGCAGCGCGGCGCAGTGCTTTGCAGCAGCGCAGCGCGCAGTTGCGTAATGAGTTGGTCGGCCACAGTGCCCACCTGATGGCACGCATCGGCTGGGCAGACAGGGGCGTGGCGCTGCTGCGCAGTGCCGGCAATCGGCCTCTGGTGTTGGCTGCCGCAGTGGCGCTGATGTGGCTCAAGCCGGTGCGTGCGGTGCGCTGGGGTCTGCGTGCCGCAGCTTATGCCTCGTTGGCGCGGCGTGCTTTTGCTGCGTTCAATGCCTTCAAACGCTGATCAACCGCCCGAGCGCTTGGCGTCATACCCAAGTTTCTGCAGTTCGGCGACCAGTTTGTCGCGGTGGTCGCCTTGTATCTCGATGCGATCACCGTTAACTGCGCCGCCAGCACCACAGCCTTTTTTGAGTTTGGTGGCCAACTCGGCCAGTGCGGCCGCAGCCAGTGGCAGACCGGTGATCACCGTCACACCTTTGCCGCCGCGGCCGGCCACCTCGCGTCCGACACGCACTTTGGCCGGGCCTTTATTGGCAGCAGGGGCCGCCACGACGGGTTTGGGCGGATGGGACATCACCACACCGCGGTAGCTGTACTTGGCTTTCATGACTAAGCTGCCGGCACAATAAGAAAAGGGCCTCTAATGTCTACGATGCCGGGGTTACTAGACAAGGCGCGTACCGTCGCCGCACCAGGATTTAATCGTTGGCTGATACCGCCGGCGGCGCTAGCGATACACCTGTGTATTGGCATGGCGTATGGCTTTAGCGTGTTCTGGCTGCCGCTATCGCGTGCTATTGGCATCGACAAACCCCTGACTTGCCCGGTCGATATGGGCTTGCTGCAGATGCTCACCACCACCACCTGCGATTGGACCGTGTCGATGCTGGGCTGGACGTACACCCTGTTCTTTGTGCTGTTGGGTTCATCAGCGGCATTGTTCGGCCATTGGCTTGAGACTGCCGGTCCGCGCAAAGCCGGTGTGGTGTCGGCGCTGTGCTGGGCCGGTGGCTTGGCTTTGGGTGCGCTGGGCGTGGCGCAGCATCAGTTGTGGTTGTTGTGGTTGGGCGCCGGGGTCTTGGGCGGCATTGGCTTGGGGCTCGGTTATATCTCGCCAGTATCTACGCTCATCAAGTGGTTCCCGGATCGGCGTGGCATGGCCACTGGCATGGCCATCATGGGCTTTGGCGGTGGTGCCATGCTCGGCGCACCGTTGGCAGATCTGCTGATGCGTCACTTTGCCGGCCCCACCCAAGTGGGTGTGTGGCAGACCATCCTGGTGATGGCGGGTCTGTATCTGATCTCGATGTTGCTGGGTGCCTTTGGGTATCGCGTGCCGCCGACTGGGTGGAAACCGGCAGGTTGGACTGCGCCTGCTGCAGGCACTCAGGCGATGGTCACGTCGCGACATCTGCACGTGGACAAGGCGTTCTCCACGCCACAGTTCTGGTTGCTGTGGGGCGTGCTGTGCCTGAACGTCAGCGCCGGTATCGGTGTGGTGGGGATGGCCTCGCCGATGCTGCAGGAGGTCTTTGGCGGGCGCTTGCTGGGCGGCAGCGGCGCGTTGGCGCAGTTGGCAACCGATGAGCGGGCGCAGGTGGCGACCATTGCCGCGGCATTTGCCGGCCTGCTATCGCTGTTCAACATTCTCGGCCGCATTTTCTGGGCGTCGGTGTCCGACTTCATCGGACGCAAGGGCACTTATTTCGTGTTCTTTCTGCTGGGTATTGCGCTGTATGCCTCCGCACCGTCGGCCGGCGAGAGTGGCCGCGTGGCGCTGTTTGTCGGCCTGTTCTGTATCATCCTCACGATGTACGGTGGTGGCTTTGCCACTATTCCGGCCTACTTGGCCGATCTGTTCGGCACGCAGCATGTGGGCGCCATTCATGGTCGCCTGCTCACCGCTTGGTCGTTCGCCGGCATCCTGGGTCCGGTGGTGGTCAACTACATCCGTGAGTCGCAGTTGCAAGCCGGTGTGCCGGCCAGTCAGGCCTACAACACCACGCTCTACATTCTTGCCGGCTTTCTGCTGATCGGCTGTTTGTGCAATTTGTTGGTACGACCGGTGCGTGCCGATCGCTTCATGAGCGATGAAGAGCTGGCTCGCGAGCGTGCGCTGGCCCATGAGATATCGCAGCGTGAGCAGTTGCAGGCTGGCGGCGCCAGCGCACCCACGCCGGTGCTGTGGGTTGTGTTGGCGTGGGCGGCAGTGTCACTGCCGCTGGCATGGGGCGTATGGACGACGGTGGTAAAGGCCTTGCCGTTGTTCAGATGAGCCGTTGGATGGGGCGGTGGCGCCAGATGGCACGGTAATAGGTGCTCTGCGCAAGCAACATGACGCTGAAGGTGGCGGGGTAGGCCCACCACACGCCATCCAGGCCAATACGGCCGCTCATCATCCAAGCCACAGGCACTTCTACTATCAGGATGGTGCTGATGGAAATCAGCGTCGGCACTAACACCGAACCGCTGGAGCGCATCACACCGGCCACTACCGATGAGCAGCCCCATACCAGCGTGCTCCACAGACAGATGTGCAGATAGCGCTGAGTGATCTCGATGACCGCTGTGTCGGTCGTGTAGAGACCGACGATAGAGCGCGAGAACACATAGCACAGCGTGAGCAACGAACCGGTCACGGCAAAGTTGATGAGAATGCCGGCACGTGTGATCTGCGACAGCCGCTGCGGGTTGCCAGCACCGATGGCCTGTGCACCCAAGATAGATGCCGCAATAGCGATCGACATAGCCGGGAACTGTACATAGCCCAGCACTTGGTTGCCGGCGCCATAGGCTGCTGTGGCTTGGGAGCCGAAGCCGTTGACCAGCGACAACAGCGCGATCTCGGCCAGCGACATCACAATCATCTGTACGGCGGTGGGAATGCCGATGCGCAGCACTGCCAGCAGGATCTTGCGATTGATGCGCAGATGGCGCAGCAATGCGGCATTGGGGGCCAGCGGATTGCCGGTGCGACGCAGATGCCAGGTCAGCCACAGCAGAGCCACCAGGAACGAGGCCACAGAGGCACAGGCTGCACTGGCAACGCCCATTTGCGGCAGGCCGAACCAGCCGCGAATCAACGTTGGCGTCACCAGCAGGCCGGTCAGTGTGGAGACCATCAGCGCCTTGAGCGGCGTGATCATGTCACCGACGCCGCGCAGCACGGATGTGAAAATCATGAACACGAAAAAACCCGGCATCGTCACCAGCATGATGCGGGCATAGCCGGTGGCATCCTCCAGCACATCGGCTGGTGTGTTGAGTGTACGCAGCAGCGCGCCGGCAAACGGGCCACCCAGCAGCGCGATTCCCAGCCCCAGCAGCAGACCCAAAGACAGTGCGGTGCCTGCTACTTCGCGTACCCGCTCAGGTTGCTTGGCGCCCCAAGCCTGACCGATCAGCACCGAGGCACCCGAGCCCAGTCCCATCACAAACGAGATGATGAACAGCAGCAGCGGGAAGAACGACGAGGCTGCCGCCAGCGCACTAACCCCGATCATTTTCCCCAAAAAGATGTTGTTGAGGGTGCCGGACAGCGCCTGCAGGATGTTGGCCATCATCATCGGGCCCAGAAACAGCAGGAAAGTTTTCCAAACGGGGCGTTCAGTATTCACAGGGGTGTCCGGCTGAGCTTAAAACCGCCATGAAAACACAACGGCCGCCAACGCGGTATCATTGCCTCCCCGCCTCTGTGCGCCGCTGCCTCACCTATGCATTTGCGACCTAGTCGCTGCGCCCACGCCAGGCCTTCGCGCCATGCATGAGGCACTGGTCCTGCTGACCCTGATCCTGCTCAACGGCCTGTTTGCCTCGGCCGAGCTGGCGCTGGTTTCAGCCCGCAGACCGCGGTTACAGGCTTTGGCCGATCAAGGCAGTCGCGGCGCGCGCGCGGCGCTGATCCTGCTCGACAACCCCACGCGGCTGTTGTCCGCCTCGCAGACTGGCATCACTTTGGTTGGCATCCTCACGGGCGTGTACAGCGGCGCAGCCTTTTCCGATGATTTTGCGGCGGTGATCCGGCTGATGCCTCTGCTGTCGCCCTATGCCGAGGATCTGGCCTACGGCGCTATCGTGGTGGTGATGACCTATGTGTCGCTGGTGCTGGGTGAGCTGGTACCCAAGCGTCTGGCGATGGCCCATGCCGACACTTGGTCGGTGATGGTGGCGCTGCCGATGCACTGGCTGGCCAATGCCGGCGCGCCGCTGATGTGGCTGTTGCAAAAGTCCACCGAAAGTCTGCTGCGACTGGTGCCCACGTCCAATGCCTCACAGGATGAAATCACGGACGACGACGTGCGTGCGCTGGCTGCCGAGGGCATGGTGCGCGGCGACATCCACAAGCATGAGATGGAGATGATCGACTCGGTGCTGCGACTGTCAGACCGTTCGATCGATTCAATTATGGTGCCGCGTGGCGACATCCTGTGGCTCGATGCCGGCGAACCGGTCAGTGTCTTGTGGGACGAAGCGCGTCGCAGTGGGCATGCGCGCTTTTTGTTGTGCCGCGGCGAACTCGAACAGTTGATGGGCGTGATCTCGCTGGCCAATCTGGGCGAGGCGCTGCGTCGTGGGCATATCGATGCCGATGAAGATGTGCAAGCACCGCTGCATGTACCCGAGAGCATCTCGGTGCTCAAACTGCTCGATACGTTTCGCCGTTCCAGTGTGCATCTGGCAGTCGTGACCAGCGAATACGGTGGCATCGAGGGTTTGGTCACTCCTGCTGACATCCTCAAGGCGATTGCCGGTGATATGCCGGAAATGGGCAGTCGGGATAGCGCTGCGGCTTTGGTGCGGGACGATGGCAGTTGGCTGGTGGATGGCCATCTGCCTATTTATGAGGCTGAGCGTGCGCTGGGTCGCAAGGATCTGGCGCGCGGCGACAACTACCACACCATGGCGGGTTTTGTGCTTTGGCACCTGGGACGCTTACCCAAACAGGGCGAGAAGATGGCATGGCGCGATCTGTCTATCGAAGTGGTCGATATGGATGGTCTGGTGATCGACAAGCTGCTGATCACTCGGCGCGTTGCCCAAGCGCTGCGTACCGGTCAGTCAGAGCCTGTGCAGCTGGACGAGCTTCAGGATTGATCAGCGGGTCGCGCGATCCCAGAACAGCGCATCCAAACTCAGTCTGATGCCCGGATCGGCTTGCCAGCTGCGCTCACGATCCCAGCGCACAAACACCGCTGCCTGCCAGTACAGCCAACGCCGCGCGGTGGGTTGTTTGGAGAACAGACTGACCTCATAGGTTTCCAGCTCCTTGGCGCGCGTGCCATCGAGCTTGCCTTCCAGTCCGAAGCCGCGCGCCAAATCCTTGCCGCCGAGCACATCGCTATAACGGCCAAAGCGAATCACCTCACTGGCGCGAGCCACGATGAACGCTTGCGTCCATTGGGTGTCGGCACTGTCATGACGCCAGTTGGCATAGCTTGCTGAGCGCAGCACCCAGTGGTCGATCCAGCGTTCCAGATTCACACCCGAGGCCACGCCCACGCCCCGTTTGGTTTCGGCATACGCCTTAACAAACGGCTGCATACGCCAATCGCCCAGAGCCCACTGCTTTTGCCAGCGCACTGATGTAAAGGCCACCGGCGGCAGGTCGGCACGCAGGCCTATATCGAAGTCGAAATTGCTGAGTAAGTTGTAGCGCAAGCCGGCACGCAGGTCGTACAGGCTGTTGCCCAGGCGATCAGGAGATTCGTCGACCGAATCACTGGTGACAAACAGCTGCAGGCGGCGCTGCAGGTTAGGCATCTTGAGCAGCACGTCGACGTCGATACGCGGCGAGGTGTCTAGCGTGCCATCCGTGCGGCGCAGTGACTCGGCCTGCAGCCCGATGCGAAACGGTGACACCGGCACGGGCAACGCAGTGGTCGGGTCGTCGATGTAGCGCTCGTCGGCGTGGGTGATGAAATCTTGCACGCCAAGAAACAGCCGGTCGTGCCAGCGATCCAGTGATTTACCTGCGGGACCTGCTTCGACAAGATTGTGCGCTGCCACCGGTGAGGGCAGTACCACTTGCGGCGGATCTGCAGCAGCTTGCGCAGTTGCAATGCACAGCAGCACGGCCAGTGTCGCCCGCCTGATCATGCTGTGGTCTCGGGTGTGAAGATATGACCCCGCGTTGAGACTGCTTTGACCAGCACCCATACGACGAGCCCCGGCCGCAGTTGCAGTTGCTGGGTGGCACTGCGTGTGACGCGTGACAGCACACGAGTGCCGCCGCCGATATCCACTTCTACCAGATCGCTGTCGCCATCGGGGCTGATGCTGCTCAGCGTTCCACGCAGTTGGTTACGTACAGATAGCCCTTGCGGCTCGACCGTCGCCAGGATGATGTCGCGGGCTCGCAGTTGCACGCGTACACGACGGCCGACGGAGGCGTCTGTGCACAGCAGCTGCAGCGACCCTTCTCCGACGCGCACATCAGCCAGGCCGGTGGCTGTATCCATGCGTTCGATATGGCCGTCGAGCACTGCGCCGATGGCATCGGGGCCAACGATGGCGCGCAGTGCTGGCGTCAGACTGATGTTTGCCACATCGCCTTGTGCAACGACGCGACCGGCATCCATGACCAGCACTTCGGTGGCCAGTCGCAGCACTTCGTCATACTGATGGCTGACGAACACCATGGGGATCTGCAGTTGGTCGCGCAGGCGTTCCAGCCACGGCAACACGTCCTCGCGACGGGCCGCGTCGAGCGAAGCCAGCGGTTCATCCAGCAGCAACAGTCGTGGTTGCGACAGCAGCGCGCGGCCCAAGGCCACCCGTTGACGCTCGCCACCGGATAGCCCCCCGGGTCGGCGCTGCAGTAATGGAGCCAAACCCAGCAGGTCGACCACTTCGTCAAAGCGCGCAGCTGACGGCGGTTGCGGCGCGCGTTTGGCGCCGTACTCGAGATTGCCGCGCACGCTGTAATGCGGGAACAAGCGCGCATCCTGAAACACATAGCCGATGTGCCGCTGTTCGGCGGGCACCTGTACGCCACGCGCGCTGTCGAACCACACTTGATCATCGACGACTATGCGACCTTGCGCACCCTGCGACAGCCCGGCCAGCAGATTGACCAATGTGGTCTTGCCACACCCTGAGCGACCAAACAGCGCGATGACTCCGGGTGTACTGGCGGTGAAGTTCACATCGAGCGTGAAGGTGCCGCGTTGCTGGCGCAGTGCGATGTGCAACATGGTCAGCGCCCCAACCAGCGACGCAGGCTGCGTGCCAGTATTTCGCCGGCCAGCAGTCCGCTCAGGCCAAGGCCAAACGATAGCAATGCCAGTCTTGCGGCCAGCGCGTCACCGTCGGGTGATTGCAGTGCGGCATACAGCGCCAACGGCAGCGTGCGCGTTTCGCCAGGGATGTTGGAGACGAATGTGACCACTGCACCGAACTCACCTAACCCTGCAGCAAAGGCAGTGATGGCACCAGCCAGTACACCCGGCAGCATCAACGGCAGCGTGATCGACACGAACCTGTCGATGGGGCCGGCCCCCAGCGTGCGCGCGGCTTGCTCCAATCCGCTGTCGATGCCCTCCAGTGACAGACGGATGGCGCGCACCATTAGCGGGAACGACATGATGGCTGTGGCCACCGCTGCGCCCCCGGTGGTGAACACCAGTCGCAGTCCAAAGAGCTGGTCGAGCCAGCGACCCACTGGACCGTGCACGCCCAGCATCAGCAGCAACAGATAACCGACCATCACCGGCGGCAGTACCAGCGGCAGGTGCACCATCGCATCAAGCAATGTGCGACCGGCAAAACGCCGGCGTGTCAGCAACCAGGCGATGGCGATGGCAGGCAGCAGGTTGAGCAGCACGGCACGACCTGCCACATCCAGGCTCAGTCGTAATGCGGCAAGTTCGGGTTCGCCCAGCCAGTTCATCCGTGCAGCATAAACTGTGGCTGTATGCATTGCCGATGCCGCTGGCCTTGGCGACAATCAACTCATGAGTATTCCCACCGTATCGACCAGCCGTCCTGCCTTGCGTGACATCGTCACGCTGCAGGCCCATATCCTGCAGCAGCAGGCCCGTTACCCCGGCGCAACCGGTACGTTTTCGTGGATCCTGTCTGCCGTCTCCATCTGCGCCAAGATGATTGCCTCGCAGGTGCGCCGGGCGCGCCTGGAAGACGTCCTGGGCGCTGCCGGCGCAGCCAATGTGCAGGGCGAGCAGCAACAGAAGCTCGACGTCATCGCCAACGAGATTCTGCTGCGCATGCTCGGGGGACGCGAAGGCGTGGCCATCGTCGCCTCGGAAGAGAACGAAGAGCCGGTCATCCTGCGTCGTCAGGACGATGGCGAGACGCGCTATTGCGTGTTGTTTGATCCGCTCGATGGTTCATCCAACCTGGACATCTGCGGCTCGGTGGGCACGATCTTCAGCATCCTGCGCAAGCGCGAAGACAGCACCCGTCCAGAAGACTCGCTGCTGCAGCCGGGTCTGGAGCAGGTGGCAGCAGGCTATGTGCTGTATGGCTCCTCCACGGTAATGATGCTGACCATCGGCAATGGCGTGGACATGTTCGTGCTCGACCCGGCGATCGGTGCGTTTGTGCGCGTGGCACAGGGCCTGCGCATCCCCGACACCAACAAGTGCTATTCGCTCAACGAAGGCAATCGCTTGAGCCTGCCCGAGGGCTATCAGCGCTATCTGCAGTGGGCACAGTCCAACGGCTACTCAAGCCGCTATGTGGGCGCCATGGTGGGCGATGTGCATCGCATCCTGTTGCAGGGCGGCGTGTTCATGTATCCGCCGACCAAGAAAGCCCCCAAGGGCAAGCTGCGCCTGATGTATGAAGCCAATCCTATGGCCATGCTTATCGAGCAGGCCGGCGGCAAGGCGCTGGTGGCGCCTGGTGAGCGCATTTTGGAGGTGCAGCCTGAAGGCATCCATCAGCGCTGCTGCGTGGTGTTGGGCAGCAGCGCCGAGGTCGATGCCGTGATGGCACAGGTAGCTGCGGCCACCTGATGACTAAAGCGCGGCGGGTGCTGCGTCGAGCAAAATAGTCTTGACCTCGGTATAGCCCAGCAGCCCCGACATGCCACCCTCGCGACCGATGCCCGACTGCTTGAAGCCGCCGAACGGCAAAAAGTAATCGAGTCGAAAACCGTTCTGCGAAAACGCGCCAGTGCGCACACCGCGTGCCATGCGATAGGCGCGCTCGGTGTCGTGGGTGAACACTGCGCCAAACAGCCCATAGTGTGAATCGTTGGCGATGCGCAGTGCATCAGCCTCGTCGTCATAGGGCATCAGTGCCAGCACCGGCCCAAAGATCTCTTCCTGCGCGATAGCCATGCCACTGGTCACGTCGGTAAACAGCGTCGGATCGAAATAACAGCCCTTGTCCATGTGGGCGCTGCGCGTGCCACCGCACACCAGCTTGGCGCCGGCTGCGCGGCCGATGGTCATATAGCCCTCCACACGTTCGAGCTGCCGGCGCATGGCCAGCGGTCCCATCTGCGACTCGGGCACCGTCGGATCACCAACGCGAATCGTCTTAAGCGCTGCGGTCAGTGCCTCGGCAAACTGACCTTGTTTGGCGCGCGGTACCACCACGCGACTCAGCGTGGCGCACACCTGACCACTCATGATGGAGATGGTCTGTGCCAACTGCGCCGCTGCTGTTGCCACATCGTAATCGTCCAACACGATGGCCGCGGACTTGCCGCCCAGCTCCAACGTGCAGCGACCAATACGCTCGCCACAAATGCTGGCGATACGCTTGCCTGCGGCAGTGCTGCCGGTAAAGCTGACTTTGTCCAAGCCCGGGTTGCGCACCAGCAGTTCGGCGGCTTCGCGCTGCGCAGGAACCAGGCCGATCACACCCGGCGGCAACCCGATCGCCTCGGCGCACTCGGCAATCACATAGGCCTCAACCGGTGTTTCGGGTGCGGGCTTCATGATCACTGTGCAGCCGGCCAACAGTGCAGGGATCAGTTTGTTGATCATGATGGTCAGCGGTGCGTTCCACGGCACGATGACCGCCACAACACCCACCGGCTCGCGCGCGATGATCGCAGCACCCTTGCCGTCGGCCGGCGTGGCGTATTCGGCATCGGCCCAGGTCTGGCCCACACCGGCGTAATACTTCACCAGTGCCAGCGCGCCACCCACCATGAACGGCGCCACGGTGGCCAGGCCACCCACCGATTGAACCCAGGCGCGGGCCATCTCGGGGGCGCGGGCATCGAGCGCTTCGCCCAGCTTGGCAATCCACTCGGCGCGTTGCGCCACGGTCAGGCGCGGCCACGGACCGCTGTCAAAGGCGCGTCGCGCGGCGTTGACGGCCGCGTCCATGTCCGCCCCACCGGCACCGGCCACCACGCCTGCTACCGACTCATCGATGGGCGAGATCACCTCGATGCGTCCGCCTGCCGCGGGTGCGACCCAACGGCCGTCAATGAACAAGCGGTCGGGGTGCTTGAGGCCGGCGGTGATAGGCGTGGTCATGGGAAGGCTCCGGTGAGATGGCGTCTTGTAGCGCGATTCAGGTTGCGCTCGCAACACCTTAAGGGGCGGCGTCATCCAGGTTGTGCAGAGCTAGTTTGAGTAGGCGATGGAACTGCTCGCGTTCCGTCGCAGACAGTCCCACCAGCAACTGTGCTTCAAATTGCAGCCGCGAAGTCCCGCCCTGATCGTGTAAGTCCACCCCTGCCGGGGTCAGATAGAGCAGGCGGCGACGGCTGTTGGGCGCGCGGGCCCGGCGTTCGAGCAGACCGCGACGCTCCAGTGAATTGACGGCTCGACTGACAGCGGCCTTGTTGACACTGGCGATAGCCACGATGCGGCCGGGCGGGGCGGCAGGCTCTACTGCCAAAACCACCAGCACACGCCACTCCATCAAGGACAGGTCGAGCCGCTGGCGCGCCGAGCGCTCGGCAATGACGTTGATGCGGTTGGCCAGTGAGCAGATCAAAAAGGCTTGCGAGGCTTCAAAGCCGGTGTCGGCTGTTGCGTGGTCGCTGGGGGAGGTGGGCGATCGGGGCACGACAGACTCCGTTTGCTAGGGGACCCGCAGGCGGGCCTTTAACTGTGAATTGTCACTATAGCGACAGCAAAAGGTTTGGGGTATGTTATTGAGATCAATTCTCATTAGCGATTTGAAGTGACCGCCCAACCGTCCGCTGCCCTGACTACAGCAGTCTCGCTGGCCACCTTGCACAAGGGGGCTCGTGGCGTGGTGGTTGCTGTACTCGACGACGACGTGCGCGTGGGCGAAGCGGCCGAGACCACGGTGGCGATGCGGCTGCTGGAAATTGGCTTTGTCCCGGGTGAGCCTTTCGAAATCATTGCCGAGACCCGACCCGGCGGCGATCCGCTGGCCGTGCGCATCGGTGGTAGTTGTTTTGCCCTGCGACGCAGCGAAGTGCAGGCTGTGATGGTGCAACTGTGAGCGAGCAAGCCACTGCACCGCTGCGTATCGCGCTGGTCGGTCTGCCCAACTGCGGCAAGACAGCGCTCTTTAATCGGTTGACCGGCAGCCGTCAGAAGGTCGCCAACTATCCTGGCGTCACCATCGAGCGCAAGGAAGGCCAGTGCATCGATGCGGCCAATGGTCGCAGTTATCGTGTGTTGGATTTGCCCGGCGCTTACAGCCTGGGTGCCACCTCGCTTGATGAAGCCATTACCCGTGATGTGATCCTCGGTCGACTGGCAGGCGAGGCGCCGCCCGAACTCATCGTCAATGTGCTCGATGCCACCAACCTGCGGCTGGGGCTGCGCATGACGCTGGAACTGCGTCAGCTCGGCAGGCCCATGATCGTGGTGCTGAACATGAGCGACTTGGCGCGCAAACGCGGGCTGCGCATCGATGCGCCGATGCTGGCGCGTGAGTTGGGTTGCCCTGTGGTCGAAAGCGTTGCGGTGCAGCGCGGCGGAGAGCGGCAGTTGGTGCAGGCTCTTGCTACGCAGCAGCGTTCCGATGTCGCGCCCGAGCGCTTGTCCTATGTCGCAGCGGATCGCCAACAACTGGAGGCTACGCAACGCGAGGTGCGTCGCCTGCTTGAGGCGATGGGCTATGCGTTACCGATGCGCTCTGCAGCGCTGGCCCGCTTGGATGCGCTGGTGTTGCATCCGGTGGCCGGTCCGATACTGCTGGCGCTGGTGCTGTTTCTGGTGTTTCAGGCAGTGTTTGGTTGGGCCGCCATCCCGATGGACCTCATCAATTCCGGTATCGGTGCGCTGGGCGCTGCAGCTTCCAACGGCTTGCCTGAAGGACCGCTGCGCAGCCTGATCGCTGATGGTGTTATTGCCGGTGCGGGCAGTGTGCTGGTGTTCCTACCTCAGATCCTCATCCTGTTCCTGTTCATCCTGTTGCTGGAGGACAGCGGCTATCTGCCGCGTGCAGCCTTCCTGCTGGACCGGTTGATGGGACATGTGGGCTTGTCAGGCCGTGCGTTCATTCCGCTGTTGTCGTCGTTCGCCTGCGCCATTCCCGGCATCATGGCGGCGCGCACCATTCCCAATCCACGCGATCGTCTGGTCACCATCCTGATCGCGCCGTTGAT
>CANFSB010000055.1 GCA_947449495.1 Pseudomonadota bacterium | reverse complement strand
TCGCTGATGTCAGAACTGCATCGCACGTCGATTGCCACTACCTGGGATCAGGACATGAAGCTGCTCGACGAAGACGTCGGCAGTGTTGATATTCAGGTGGGCACGTCTGCTGCCATGACCATCAACATTCCGATTGGTCCGCTGACCACACGCGCGTTGGGGCTCAAGCAGAATCTGCTCGACAGTGGTGTTACAGACAAAGCAGCCAACACCACAACTATCGACATGAAGTCTTTTGGTGACAGCAAAGCCACGGGCGAGTTCGGTGCTGGTAACGACTACGAGATCGAGGTTGGAGGCATTCGGCTGACGGCAGAGGATGCAACCTCTGTGGCGGATGTTGCTGAAAAGCTCAGTAAGGACTATGACCTTCGGGGTAGCGGCATTAAATCCATCGCTCCCGATAGCAGCACGCCCCCCAAGCTGGTCATCAAGTGGAATACCGCTGCATGTGCAGCAGACGGCACACCGCCTGCCGCAACGCTGAAGTGGTCGCAAGACACCACCAACATTGGCACGATAAAAAACGCCAACGACGCCATGGGCTACCTGGACAAGGCGCAGACGATTGCCAACGCACAGCGTTCGAAACTGGGCGCGGCCATGAATCGCATTCAATACACGGTCAACAACCTGTTGAACATCGTGCAGAACACGCAAGAGGCCAAGTCGCGCATCTTTGATACCGACTACGCGGCAGAGTCTGCTGCTTTGGCCAAGGCCAAGGTGTTGGCGGAAGCCGGTACGGCCATGCTGGCTCAGGCCAACCAGTCGCAGCAGTACGTGATGAACCTGCTGCGCGGCGGTGGCTGACGGCCCACTAGCGTGATCCTGCGTTACCTCAAAGCGGTTATCGGCCTCGCCCTGTTGTGCGCTGGCAGCACGGCGCTGGCAACTGCCGCGCCGACCGACGCCGTGCCCATGCTGGCGGCATCGGCAGAGCGTTTCGCAGAGTCGGCACTCAAGCTGCCCGCTGGCAGCGTGACTGCAGTCACGATCAATAACCAACTGCCCTTGGGCAGCTGTGCCTCGGGTTGGCAGTGGACCTTTGCATTTAGCACTCGCAACACCGTCAAGGCTCACTGCCCCGGCACCCCTGGCCCGGACAAGTTTGTTTCCTTGCGCCTGCCCGCCCCTGCAGAGGCCAAGCCGCAGGCAACTTTCACAGCCGTGGTGCTCAACCGCGACCTGCCCTACGGTCACTTGCTGACTGCAGTGGACCTGTCGGTCAAGCAATTGCCAGCCGGGATGGCCAACACAGCCAATTCCCTGGGCAACCCCGATGACTTGGTGGGTAAAAGCCTGACCCGCCACATGCGGGCCGGCGACGCCCCGGGCAGGGCCGATGTACAGGCCATGCTGGTGATCCGGCGCAATGACAGCGTAACCGGCTGGTCCTATTTCTCGGGCGGCCGAGTTGGCACCAAGCTCATTGCCCTTCAGGACGGCCGGGCCGGACAGCGTATCGACCTCGAAAACCCCCTGAGCAAGCGCAAATTAAGGGGTGAAATCCAGCCCGACGGCACGGTTAGACTGGGGGTACTGGGCACGTCCAGTACACAAGTTGCCGATGACCCTAAAGTTCGGGTGGCCAACGTCGACTTAGTTGGCATGGAAGCAGGTAGAACACCATGAGCACAGACAAGATTTCGGGCTCCGGCCCAACATCCGATGCGTTATCAACGGCTGCCGCGCTGGCAGCTGCCAAAACTCAGGCTGCGCAGGCCAAGAACACGGTCCGCGCCCCTGGCGCCCAGGCAGCACCGGCTCCGGTCGTCACGGATGCAGCAACACAGACCGTGACCGTCTCGGCCGCGGCCAGCGAAATGCTGCAGGCCGTGCGCACCGCCGGCGCCACCGAAGGCTTTGACCAGAAGAAGGTAGACCGGCTGCGCAAGGAAATCGCTGACGGCCGCGTGCCTTTGGACGCGCAAAAGCTGGCAGAGAAGTTCCTGGATCTGGAAATGAAGCTGGGTAATCTCGGACGCAAATGAGCGCCGTGAGCACCAACGGCAATCTCGCCGATCTGCAGCTGATGTGCGATCGCATTTCGCACCTGCTGGAGCGTGAGTATTCAATACTGCGCTCTCGCAACGGCTTGATCGGTGATGGCGCTGAGGAGCTCGATGAACTGCACCTGGAAAAGGAACAGCAGATCGCTGTTCTGGATCAGATCAGCAGAGCGGGAACCTGCATAGATGAAGCACGCGCTTCACCCGATAGGGCGCATGTTGCGAAGACCGCCATTGAGCGTTGCAAGTCCTTGCAGGCTCGCAACCATCAATTGTTCGGCCGTATCGTGCACGCACAAAAGCGTATTTTGTCGGTGCTGCGCGCGCCTGATGACGCAGTGAGTCTGTATGACCGCGGTGGCAGGTACGCCGACTTCGGGATGATCAACCGTTCAGAGCGGGCCTGATTCAGCCCCGGACGGTGGCGGGCTGCGGCCCTCCATCCAATAGACCCACGACAATACGACGGCCACGGCGACATACACCTCGCGAGGAATCGTCGCACCCAACGGCAAGTTGGCCAGACGCGCAGCAAGTTCCGGATCGCGCATCACCGGCACGCCCTGAGCTTGTGCTTCAGCCACTATCTGGCTAGCAAGAATGCCCCTGCCAGTGGCCGTAACCACTGGTGCGGCGTGCTTGCCGTATTCCAGTGCAATCGCCTTGTCCAGTGCATTGGCCATCACGCCCTCGCCTGCGCAAATTGTCCGACGGGCGACTGCGCAGACTCGTCGACCTCATCAGGATCGGCGATCGTCCAACTGGATAAACTCAATCCGGCAAGCTCCAACCGACTCGACAACTCCGGCACGCCACCTTCAAAGCGCTCTGCGACCTCTGCTTTGCGGGTCATCAAGGTGACAGCCACGCCCGCCTCGGAGGTCTGTCGGATACGGATTTCTAAATCGCCGTGCGGCAAATGCAAGCTGGTCAAACGCATCTGCCAGCCACCGTTTGCGGCTGCGTCGTCTTCATCCTGCGCAGACTGTTCGCGATCTGGATTGCGCTGCAAGGTAATCCACCACCCCTCGCCACCGTGCCCCGTAGGCACCACGAACGAATAGCAGGTACCACCAGCTTGCTGCGCGATGGTGGCGGCGCTTTGCATGCGTACCAGGTCATCCAGCGCAGACCATGCAGGGCCCGACAGCTCAAGCTCTTCGCCTTGGCTCTCGAACAACACCTGACGTTTCAGATCGTCGGTTGGAACTTTGGCTTTGGCTTTGAGCCGAGACTCATAGAAGAGTCCGGATTGCGAGAGCGCCATAGCCACCGATTGCATCCAGCCACCAATGCCCTCTTCTACCGAAGACTCTGGATAGGCTGGCGTAACAGAGGGCGATGCGCCGGACGCGACACGCTTGAATAGCCACTGCGATAGCGCAGCAGGCAGCTCCAGCCTAGAGGCCAGCGCTGAAACCGGATTCGCAGAGACCAGCGTGGGCACTGACGCTTGCACCTGCGTAGCAACAACCGAACCAACAGAGCTGCTGCCGGCCACGCCACCTATGCGCTGTAGAGCCCTTCCGGCCAGCGGCAGCAACGGCACCAGTACCAGTGTGCCAGAGGCATCGCGCGCAACTTGCAGCGCAAGCCTGGAGTTCTCAACCAACCCAGGAATGGGCCGCATTGAAAAAAACTTGTCTCCAAGCGCGAATACGAGTTCACCTTCCTGGAAGCGTACCGTCGTGGCAAACACTGCGCCCACGCGCCATCTGCCGGACGCTTCTGCATCCGGCGGCAACGCCACAGATCTTTCCATGACAGGTACCAGGTCTGCATCAGGTGCGACTGGCAACTGCGGACCCATACCCACTGGAGTGGTCATTATTATAGAGTCGACAGAACCGTGAGAAACTTGATCGCAACTCTACGGCAACGCGCA
The DNA here is from genome assembly GCA_947449495.1 of Pseudomonadota bacterium. Classification (GTDB taxonomy): domain Bacteria; phylum Pseudomonadota; class Gammaproteobacteria; order Steroidobacterales; family Steroidobacteraceae; genus ZC4RG30. Next base: position 10,005 of record CANFSB010000055.1, on the reverse strand, counting down.
TACATAAGTAATTTATAAGGAGCCCTGACGCCATGCGGCACCATCTCTTGCTCCGATTAATAGCCCTCTTTCTCATCGTTCCAGCCGCAGGCCACGCGATGGAGGTCAAAAAACTATTGGAGCTGGCCAAGCCCAGTCAGCCACCCGACCCTCGCACAATGGTTATCCCGCCCCTGTCATGCGTCTCTAAACAGCTGCTCGTTATCAATCACGGCAATTTAGAAACATCCAAAACGGATTCAGTGCTGTATCTGCGGATGCGCGGAACCTTACTGTACATGGGCAAAGTAGCTGGCGAGGAGACGATGACAGGCACCATCCTGCGCAACGATCGACGTCGCTGGTCCATCGGTAATGCCCAGATAATCCTTGATGAAAACCTCAAAATCGGTGCTTGGATCAAGGTCGAAGCCGACACCACAACGCTACGTTCACTGCAGTGTTCACCACTGCCAAGTTGATCTGTGATGAACCGGCGCACGACCATCGTGCGACCGGTATTGCTGGCAACAGCGGTGCTGGCACTGACCAGCTGTGGTGGCGGCAGTAGCGACACCCCGAAGACCAATACACCCACAACGCCCAGCGCTCCACTGACAGGTAGCTTTGTAGATATCACCTTGGCTGGTGTTGGCTACGCTACTGCATCGCTAAGTGGTACTACATCTACAGCTGGCGTCTTCAACTACGCCTGCACTACAAGCTGCGAAACCATCAGTTTCGCGTTGGGTGGCATCAGCCTTGGCCAAGTCACTGGCGCATCGACCATCACGCTGCATGATCTCACCAGCGGTATGGACAACGGCCAACTGTCCGAAACGACTGTGCGCAGAGCGCGCCTGCTCATCGCACTAGATACAGACGCCGAGATAAGCAACGGAATTCAGATTTCTGCAGAAGTAGCGACGGCCCTAGCGAGCAAGCGCCTGGACTTCGCTAGTGCGACTTTCGAGGCAGATCTAACAACGCTCATTGACGCTCTCAAAGCCGATACCCGGCTCACCACAAGCTTCCGTGCTGCTCTAAAGGCGCCGGACAAATACATTGCACGGTCGCTGCTTGAGCAATCTGAGGCGCTCAACAGAGGCGTATACACCGAGACACTCACCTCAGCGGCGATTGCTGCGACCGAAGTACGCAAGTACGTACTCAAGGTACCTGACGCGTTTCTGATTCCTTATGCGGGTCAAAACACCGCATTGCGCGACACCTATCCGCGTGGCCTTAAACCCCCACAAGGTGCGGGCCTTGCCATAGTGCCCGGTACAGGCACAGCGCCAGTTCAACTGCGTAGCATCACCTCACGCGGGATAGCCGTCGCGGCACCCCAATATAAAGATGGCGTTTCAACCCGTGCTGCCAGCGTCTTGGTAAGCGCCGACAGCTTGGCCCTGCCTGCCATCGCAGTGTTGGAACTTGCGCCGGCGGCGTTCGATCTCAAATCGACGCTCGCCCTGCGCGCCAGTGCAACGGAAGCGTTCTCGGGCAAGCCGACACCGACCGGATCCATAGGCAGCGATGGCGCGCGCAATCTGGATGAAGCGCTTAAGCCCGCAAACCCAGAGTTTGACCAGTTGGGCATAGACCCGGCTGGTTTGCGGCTTGCGTCAGATGGTTCCTATTGGCTCTGCGATAGACGCGGACCACAATTAATACAACTGGAAAGCACTGGCCGAACGATACAGCGCTTAGCGCCAGCCGGAACCACTGGCAACCTGCCCGGCGTTTCAAGACTGCTGCCGGCCGTACTTGGATCGCGTCAGGCCGGTCTTGGCTGCGGTGGCGTTGCCATTAGGCCCTTGTCAGGCGAAGTGCTGATGGCCAGCGCCGCACCACTGGACATCGCAACGCAGACAGCTAATCGCAGCAGGCTACTGCGCATCGTCAGCTACAACCCGCGCACCAGTGTCGTGAAGCAGTTTGGTATCAGCAATTGGATTGCCGATTCGTCGTTGCAGCTGCTGGACATTGATGCGATCAGCGAAGACTTCATGCTTGCGCTATTTCGATACAAGGACCCTGCAACAGGTCTGTATCAATTTCACCTCAGAAGTATCGACCTATCTTCTGCCACCGACTTGACCGGCAAGACTTTAACGACCGGCGCGTCAGCGGGACTTCAGCTGGAATATGGCACCAGCGCAGAAGTAGACGCCAGTAGCATCAGATTAGCGCCGTCGAGTCTGGTGATCGACTTACGCACGTTGGGCTGGAGCCTGGCAAACCCCGAAGGCATCGCAAGGCTAGATGCAACGACTATCTATGTCATCGCACAGCAAAATGGCGGCGTGACCAGCAGAGTCGTGAACGGCGACGCCACGCTGTCAGTCGCAGATCACACCGTCGATGCCAGCGGCTTGATCCTGCCGCGCGCTGCCACCAGCGGCGCCAGTGCAACGTTTGAGCTTGTAGCGGCTTCAGCTGAGCAACGTCAAACTGTGCTTTGGGCCATCAAGCTACGCAGCCCTCTGCAGTAGCTGTTACCACACTACGGCGATTTCGATCCGTCGGTTGGCGACACGATGCTCTGCAGTGTCGTTAGGCGATGCGGGTCGGGTATCTCCAAATCCCTGCGCCTCAATCTGTTTCGGATCGACACCCTGATGATCCACGAGCTCGCGCACCACGGCTATGGCTCGCGCTGCGGATAAATCCCAATTGTCTTGATAACGGCCAGTACGGATTGGAACGTTATCGGTGTGACCGCCGATTACCAAACGCGCATTACCTGCACGCGCAACAACAGCAACCCTAGCAATCAGCTGTAGCGCCATAGGAGACAGCACCGCTTCACCTGAGGCGAAGGCTCCGGCTTCGCCAAGTTTTATTAGGAGCGAGCCGGCCCGGCTCTCAACCGTGATCTGGCCGCTAGCGAGTTGAGATGCAAAGGCTTTGGATAGTAGATCCGCGGCTGAGCGGGCTTTGCTGGCCGCTGTCTGCGAGATTCCCGAAGACTCTGCGGGAGTCACAAAAGCACTGCGCATGCTCTCAGAGATCTCGCGAAAGCGGCTCGCGTTCATCTCTGCATACGAATACATAAAGACAAACATGCACATCAGCAAGGTCATTAAGTCTGCAAAGCTTAACGCCCACGCGGCCTGACTTGCAGCAACCGGAGCCGCCGTCTTGCGCGCTGCTCTGACCACAGGGGGGCTACTGCTCATCGGTTGGGGCACTGGTCTTGCTAACAGACTCCCACGGGTCCGTGGAGTTTAGTGACTCTTCTATTACGCGCGGGCTAGCGCCCCGCAACAACATCTGCAGACCGGCGGCGGCGCTCTCGAAATAGCGCAGTTGCTGCTCGAAGTGCTGCTGCAGCTTTGCCGCTATGGGCCCGGCAACAACGTTGGCAAAGAACACCCCATAGAACGTGGCAATGAGCGCGAGCGCCATAGAGGGGCCGATTTGATCTGGATTTTTCATGCCCCGCAGCATTTCAACCAGCCCAACCAGCGTGCCGATCAAACCCATTGCGGGAGATATTTCGGCCCAACTCCTCCAGGCCGAAACGGCGCTGTTGAACCGCCGCTCATAGGCATCCACTTGTTGTTGAAGCACCATCACCAGCCGCGACTCATCGCAGCCGTCGATGATCGACTGCATGCCGTAACGTAAATAAGGATCTGTTACGTTTTGCAGCTGCCCTTCTAGTACAAGGGTGCCTTCCTTTTTAACCAATGCAGCGCACTCAACTAACGTAGGCGTCAGATTGGCCTTGCTGTGCTCCAGGCCACGAACCATCGTGCCAACAGACTGCAGATGGAATAGAAAAACATCCCACCCATGCCTGGCAAACACAAGGCAGGCTGTTCCGCCAACCACCAGTGCCAGTGATGGAATGCTGACGAAGGCATCAACGGCGCCACCCAGGCTCATTGACCACACGAGCAACGCCAACGTCCCGACTATTCCGAGCAACATGGACATGCTTCAGGTTCCTAGGAGCTTTGAGCGTAGAGACAACATAAGACCACCTGACCTATTTCCTAATTACCAGGCAGGAGGCACCAGTACGAGTCATGTCTTGGCAGGCTTTTTTTGCAAGGTCTGTGGAACTGACTCCAGCGCGTACACGAAATAGCGATTGACCTTTAACCGTTATGACATCTATCTGCGGCTCCGATGAGCGCAGCGCAACAGACTGAGACTTTGCTAAATCCATTGCTGCCACGGCAGAGGCACGAGTTTTAAACACACCAATTTGCACCCCTGTGAAAAGGCGCTTGGCAGGTGGCGCAGCTACGGCGGGCCTATCCTCGCGGCTGCGTGCAGCAGGTGCAGGTGCAGGCACCGGCTCAGCCTCATGATCACCGGTTTGCTGGTCCACGCTTTGCGGCTCCGGTTCGCTTGGCTGCGGTGCAGACAACTTCTCCAGCGCCTGCTTCGCATCAGCAGCCCACATAGAGCTGGGGTTATCGCGCAAGAATGCGTTGATGGCACTGGCCGACGGGGCATGACTTATTAACAGCCACTGGCGCTGCTCTACCAATGCCGCGGCCCTAACGGTTGCCAGCTTGGCCCTATCGCCCGTTGGGTGGTGCTTGAGAAACTCTTGATAGCTGGCCGGAGTGTCGGCTTTGACCGCACGATCCCATTCGGTCGACTCACGACTACATGCGCCCAAAAGCAGAAAGATTGCGCAGGCCGAAGTCAGATGAGAGTGGTTCGAGTTCAAGTCACGACGCTCCAAAATCATTACGCAGGGGACACGGTGCCAGCTTCCAGCCAATGAAACTTACGTGCCGTTAGCAACCAAGGCAGATAGCGGCGCGGCCACCTGGGGGGCAGCAGCTCGCCAGTTCCATGATCCGTCCATTCGCCTTTGCAACCCATAGACAAAAGCGTTGATGAGTCCATACCGGACATACATTCAAAAGGCTTGCGTACCGCGTCTGGCACACACCCGACAGCGGCCGAATATCGATCGTGATAACTGGCCCAATGAACACCACGCAACATGTGTGGCAGTGCACCCAGTACCTGTTGGTAGTCGCTACGTTCCACGCCAAGTTGTCCAAGCACGTTGCAAAACAGCACGGCCATATCAGCACTCAACAGTCCGGGCAGCACTTCAACGAAGTCACCGTGAACCCAATGCAGCGTCAGTCCACTGGCGGCAAGTGCTTTACCGTGGGCGAGCCAGAACAACGGCCTTGCCGAGGGATCTAAGTCGATGGCAACGATCGTCTCGAACCGCGCCAGAAACCTGTGAGGCAGGGTCCATCCGGCACTGGGTCCAACCAACACAAGAGTGTTGGCCGCTGGCTGCCAATCCAGCAGCCATTGTTCTAACTGTTCGCGAAGATCCGCGTGGAGACGCCTGGCACGCAGCGCGCGCCAATGCCATAGCAAGCCTCCTGAAGGACCAAAGAGCGTGCTCTTAAAGGGTCGCACAGGATTTTCCGTATTGATCTATCAGTCTAGAGAATCGAAGGAGGACGGCAGTTTGTAAGTGCGCGAGAACGCATCGGCCATTGCGTCTGCAGTATTCATATCCTGGGCTGATAGATAGCGGGATATGGTTTCGAGATTGCGCTGCGCGGAGTCGGCCAGGCCCTTTTCCCACGGTGAGGCGGTCAGTTTGGCGACGCGCAACCACACAAATGCCTTGAAATAGTTTTGGTTAACGCCCTTACCAAAGGCATAGCGGATACCCAATTCGCCACGTGCCCTGGCAGACCCGGCATGCGCAGACCGCAGATACCAACGTGACGCCAATGCCTGATCTTCTTTTACGCACAGCCCACGGGAATACAGCTCTCCCATACCGAAGGCGGCAGTTGAATCTTTGAGCTTCCAGTCATTGAGCCAGCTATCGCGCGCCTCGCAATACTTCCCAAGCTGGAATTGATCGTAGGCCCCGGAGTTTTGCGCTAAAGCTGGCGTCGCCCGGAAAGCGACGACCATCATCATTAACCCGACTATCCGCCATGGCAGATCTAACAGTGACCAGCGGTGGGGGCGTGTGTTCACTGGGCAGCTTCCGTAGCGGGCTTCAGGCCTTTGTTCGGATCCCGATAAAGCACTGTAATGCTGATGCGACGATTCTTTGGGTCGAGCGGATTTTGTGTATTGACGGGCTGGGAATCTGCCACGCCTTCAATGCGAGCAAACCTGGCTCCCTCAACACCCATGCCAGTCAGCAAGGTGCGGGTTGCGTCGGCACGGTTTGCAGAGAGCGACCAGTTGTTGTTGGTGCCGTTTTTAAATTGATAGCCGTCAGTGTGGCCACGAATCGCAATTTCATTGGCTACGCCTTTGAGGCTTTCTCCCACCTTGGCGATGAGTTCCTTGGCAGCCGGCTCGATGCTGTTGGTGCCAGAGGTGAACATGGAGAAGCCGGCCGTATCGAGAATCTCAATACGCAGCCCCTCCTTTTCTTTTACAAATTTGACCACGGACAGCAGATCAGCGGTTTTTTCATCCGAGGCAAGCTTTGCTTTGAGCTTTTTCTGTAGCTCCTCAAAGTTCTTGTTGTCTTGCTCAGCAGCAATTTTCTGACGCTCTTGCTCGTTGAGGCCCTCAGGCATCGCCTGATCCTCGTGTGTGCTCTCAAACTCTTCGCGACCCGGCGCGCTCAGCTGCACCAGACCAGTTTGCGAAGCCTGGCTCGGCAGCGCTTTCGGATCGATGATGGACATGCCACCAAAGAAACCATCAGCGCCACCGGACTTATCCGCCTTCGTCACGATAGACGTCGGCTTAAAGTACTCGGCGATGCTCTTGCGCTGAGATTCGTTCGTCGCACCCAAGATCCACATCAATAGAAAGAACGCCATCATCGCGGTCATCATGTCGGCCAACGCAATCTTCCAAGCGCCGCCGTGACCGCCGCCGTGGCCGTCATCAATGATTTTTTTAATGACAATGATCGGCGGCAGCTCTGCTGCCGCTGGCGCCTCTGCGCTTGCATCTGCAGGCGCGTCAGCTGCATCCGCCTGCTGATCAGGCGGAACATCTGCGGCGGCTGGAGCCGGTGTTTCAGCGGGTGCTTCGGCCACTGCCGTTAACCGCGCAGGCCGTCAAAAACCTCTGCGAACGAGGGTTGTGAATGATGGCTGATTGCAGCGCGCGCACTTTCGATGATGAGCGGTACCGGGTAGCCATTAATATGGCCTAGCAACATGTGCTTTGCCACGTGATAGATCTCGCCCTCCTCATCTACCACTTGCTTAAGTCGCATGGCCAGAGGCTCGACGATGCCGTAAGCCAGGAACACGCCAAGGAAGGTACCCACCAGTGCCGAGCCCACCAGACCACCAAGAATCGCTGGCGGTTGATCAATGGCGGCCATGGTCTTCACCACACCCAGCACGCAAGCGACGATGCCCAGCGCCGGCAACGCACCTGAAAGACCGGCTAGCGCCTCGGCAGGCTTGAGCGCGCCATGATGGTGAGTCTTGATAGACAGGTTGAGCATGTCCTCAACCGCTTCGGGTTTGGGCGGCTGGTTGGACGTCACCAGCAATCGGATCGTGTCAGTGATCATGTGGGTCAACGCATGATCCTTAAGTAACTTGGGGTATGCGCTAAAGATCGCACTCGCCTCGGGGTTCTCGATGTGTGCTTCCAGAGCGACCGCACCCTCGCCCTTGAACACCTTGAACAGCTTGACTACCAGGAACATGGTGTCCATGAATTCCTGTTTGTGGAATGCAGGGCCGGCAATAGTCTTGCCGATACCCGCGCCGACGCCCTTGAGCACATCGACGCTGTTGGAAATGATCATGGCCGCGACTCCGGCGCCACCGATCACTATCATCTCGTGAGGAGCAGCGTGGATAATGGGAGCCATGTTGCCGCCGGCAATGATGTAGCCGCCGAAAACGGCGCCAAACAGAACAGCCAGACCTATCATTACGAACATGGCGACCTCTCAAATATTGCCGCGCGAAGATGGACTTACCTGTGAGACCTGTCTGATCTCAGATCACAGCGGCATCGAAGCCGCAGGCAGTTAAACAAGTCGACGCCAATACGCCAAGCTTGAGGTTCGTTTGAAATATTCCATTTCGGATGTAAATACGTCCGCAGAGACTTCGGCTACCACAGCGCCGCGGCACCGCACCGTCCGCAGCTTCGTCGTCCGTGCCGGTCGCATGACCACAGGTCAGCAAAAGGCCATGGACGAACTCTGGCCACACTTCGGCCTGGCCTTTGATACACAGCCGCTGGATCTGGACGTACTGTTCGGTCGCAGCGCACCCCGGGTGCTGGAGATCGGCTTCGGCAATGGCGATCACCTGGCGAACTTAGCCAGCGCCAGACCGGAAGCCGATTTCATCGGCATAGAAGTACACCCGCCGGGCGTTGGCCACCTGCTGCATTTGGTCTCTCAGAGCAACCTGACCAATGTGCGCGTCAGCTGTCATGACGCTATCGAGGTACTCTCAGAGCAATTGCCTGCCGCAAGCCTCGATGAATTGCTGCTGCTGTTCCCCGACCCATGGCACAAGAAGCGACACAACAAGCGGCGCATCGTGCAAGACAGTTTTCTGGAACTGGTGGCCAGTCGTTTAAAACCAGGTGGCGTGCTGCGCATGGCCACCGACTGGCTGCCCTATGCCGAGCACATGCTTGAATGCCTGCAACGCAGCAAGCACTTTGCAAATCTGTCACCCACGGGCGACTGGATGCCCCGTGACGCGCAACGCGCACCCACCCGCTTTGAGCGTCGCGGTGAGCGATTAGGTCATGAAGTGCGTGATTTGGCAGCGCGACGCGTTGCCAACAGCTAAGACTCAGCCAGGCAGCAGAGTGGGAAAGCTACCCCTCAAGCCATCTATGACGTACTGCACCGACAACGCACCCAGCACCACGCCAAACAACCGGTTGAGGACGTTGGCACCGGTCACGCCCATCACCCGCATGATGGGCGAGGCCATATAGAGCGTCAGTAGGGCAAGCAGCAGGCCCACTGCAACACAGCACAGCAGACCGATGAACAGGAGCGGGTCGTGCGTTGCCGGTCCGAATGACAGCAGGATGGTGGCCAGTGCGCCGGGACCCGCGATAAGCGGGAAGGCTAGCGGGAACACCGAGATGTCGCTGCGCTGACGGCCTTCTTCCTCTTCGCTGCTGGAGGTTCGCGTCCCAGAGCTGCGCGCAAACACCATGTCCAGCGCAATGAGAAACAACAACACACCACCAAAGATGCGGAAGCTGTCGATGCTGATGCCCATCATGTCGAGAAACGGGCCGCCGACCAGCGAAAACATAAACAGGATGCACGCTGCGATCAGGATGGCTTTGCGGGCCATACGACGGCGCTCGGCTTCGGTGGCATTGGGCGTCAAGGCAATAAAGATGGGGATCACGCCTACCGGCTCGACCACCACCAAGAACACCACAAAGAAATTAAGCAGCTGGTCGATCATGGCCAGACGCTACCAGTACCGCGTGACCAGCGCATCTACATCGACGTCGGCAGCCAGCTGCACCTGAGTACCCACCACCGCAACCTGCAAGGATCGCAGTCGCTCGCCGGTACAAGGCCCTGCCACGCATTCGCCGCTGGCTTTGTCGAATACCGCGCCATGCGAGCGACACAGCAACAACTCACCATCGGGCGTCAGAAACCGGCCGGGCGGGAAATCGAGACGATGTCCGGCATGCGGACATTGGTTGACGAAGGCGCGCACCTCTCCTTGGTGCATCACCACCAGCCCGCGCAGCGGCCACTCACCCTCACCCAAAGTAAATCCCTGTGTCTGACCTTCCGTCAGCAATTGCAGGTCACACACTGCTGTACCGGCCGCAAGCAAATTCATGTCACACCCTTGTCCGGGACATCAATCAAACCTTTGCGCATTAACAGCCAGAAAAGCAGCACACCAGGAACGGCGACCACTGTCGACAGCAGATAGAAGTCCACAAAACCCAGCAGCTCGATCAGTTTGCCGGCCGTCGTACCGCTGATGAATCGGCCCACCACGCTCGATGCTGCCGACAACAAGGCAAACTGAGCCGCGGTGTACCTCAGATCGCAAAGCGCTGAAAGATAGG
>CANFSB010000054.1 GCA_947449495.1 Pseudomonadota bacterium | reverse complement strand
TACGTCAAAAAGCAAATCCCTGCCTGGCAGATCAAGGGCGCACTGCGTTTGCCAGCAGTGCTGGATGGCGCGCGGGATGCCGCCTTGGCGCCGGTGGATATCGGCCATGACGACTTGGCTTTTTTGCAATATACCGGCGGCACTACCGGTGTTTCCAAGGGCGCCATGCTCAGCCACGGCAACATGGTCGCCAACGTGTTGCAGGCGCGCGCCTGGCACGAGCAAGTGCCTATTGCCCACGCCACCTACATCATTGCGCTGCCGCTGTATCACATCTTCTCGCTGACAGGGAACTGCCTGCTGTACATGTTGGTGGGCGGTTGCGGCGTGATGGTGCCCAACCCGCGCGACTTCAGCTCTTTTGTTAAAGAGCTCATCAAATATCCACCCAACACACTCAATGGCGTCAACACACTGTTTAACGCATTGATGGACTCACCGGACTTCGGCCGCATCGACTTCAGCGGACTGGTGGCGACGATGGGTGGCGGCATGGCCGTGCAACAAGCCGTGGCAGAGCGCTGGCAAAAACTCACCGGCTGTTTATTGTCACAGGGTTGGGGCTTAACCGAGACCTCTCCTGTGGTCACAGTCACCAAGCTGACCAACACGCACTTCAATGGTTCCATCGGCCTGCCCATCTCTTCCACCGAAGTGTCAGTTCGCACTGATGACGGAGAGTTTGTGCCGATGGGTGGCTCTGGCGAACTGTGCGTGCGCGGTCCGCAGGTCATGAAAGGCTATTGGCATCGACCAGATGAGACAGCCAACGTCATGTTGCCCGACGGCTGGCTGCGTACCGGTGACATCGGTCGCATGGATGAAGAAGGCTGGTTCTATATCGAGGACCGCAAGAAGGACATGATCACTGTGTCCGGCTTCAAGGTGTACCCAAACGAAGTGGAGGCCGTCGCAGTGCGCCATCCGGGGGTGTTTGAAGCGGCGGCAGTGGGGCAACCCGATGCGCATTCGGGTGAGATGGTCACCTTGTATGTGGTGCGGCGTACTGCAGATGTGACTGCCGAAGAGATCATTGCCTTTTTGCGCCAGTCACTCACGTCTTACAAAGTGCCGCGCAAAGTCTATTTCCGCGATTCTCTTCCCAAGACCAACGTGGGCAAGATATTGCGCAGAGCGCTGCGCGAAACCTAAGCCGTCGGCGGCGTCTGCACCCAAGCAAACAGGTGCACACCCACTTCAGGGTTTGCTGCTCGTGCACGCGAGCGGCGGCCTGTGGCTGCAGCAGGCGCAAACCGTGCCGCACGCGATCCCATCCAGTTGTCGACTGTCGTCAGAAATTCGGCGCCGTGGTCGTGCACAAACGCACGAAACTCCGCCATCGCCTCGGGCGGAAGAAAGTCTGCTGCAACCACACTGCGCTCGATCAAGCGCGCTGCAGGAACTTCGTGCCTAAGGTTGTGGTTTATGGTTTCGAGGAAACGCAGTACCGTCCGCGTAGAGTGCTCAACCACAGCGGGATTAATGCTGTTCATAATGACTTCAGCTGCCGGTGGTGCCCAGCCCTTGCCACGGCGACGTATTAACCGGGCTTTCTGCAGAAATTTAATAACAGCCTCTATGCTGTCCCGCGGTTTCTCGGCGCGGATCAAGGCTTCAACACTGGGCGCAGCCCCGCGCAGCGGCAGCGGCTTTGGATTGCCCAGGTCATCGAGCATGCGCAGGTTTTTGTGCCAGCGATACAGGATGTTCGGTGCCACCACATAAGTGCTGCGGCCCGCCGCTTTGCCACGATGCGCGGTGGTACCGGCGGTTTTAACTTGGTTGGCAATGCGCTGCGCAACCAATGTCTTAAGTAGTGGTGGTGGTAGGCCAGAACTCAAAGCAAAGTCTGTAATCGCCGCCACCACTTCCGACACATAGGCTGTTTGCGCCACACTCAGGCGCGGGGACGTAACCTTGCGTTTCATGCGCGGCCCTTGGTTTTTTGTGTTTTGGTATCGGTAATAATCACCGAGATGCTCACGCGATCACGTGTCGGTGCGCTGCGCGCACGCGAACTCGCTGGCACCACCTCTGCGGTGGTTCGGGCGGCTTCCAGAAAGCGCGGCACGGCAGTCTTGAGATGCTTAAGCAGCAGCTTCTGTGTGATGGGGTGAAACGTCGGTACATCTATAGTTGTAGCACGCACATCACTACGCAGGCGCTTGTCCACACTGACCGACTGCATCACCGGACGTAAGCTCTGTATCAGTGCAGCCAGTGTCTGCAGGTGGTGGCTGCCGATCGGGCCCTGCGTCGGTCGCACCTGATCATCAATCACCTCTGCCAATTCTAGCCGTACTAACTCGCGCAGCATGGCTTGCGGTGTCATGTCGCCGCTGTAGCGGCGCACCAGCGCTTCAAAGGACATGCCCGGGCCGCGCAACGGCAAGGGTAAGGGCTCGCCAGCCACATCATTGAACTCTGGATCACTGCGCCAGCCATCCAGCACCCGTGTTGCCCGACTCGGTAAAGGCAGCGGCCGATCGCTCTGCTGACCGAGAGCCTCCAGCAAGCGGGTGACCTCGACTCGCGACAAGCCGGTCATTGCAGCGACAACCGATTTGTTGGGTTTGCGGCGGGTTTGTTGCGTCGCCTCGCAGGCGGCTTGCACATAGGCGCGCAGCGAGAGTTCTTTGAGCGTGCTGGCCGAAATGCCACCCGCCAACAGCAACCCCGACAGTTCAACCAAAAATGAAAAGACCGCCGGTGGCACACCTGCCGCAGGATCTGCAGAGTCGGTTGGGGTCTTACGGGTCGCCATGTAATTAAGCGTTAGCGGCCAAGCAGCGGTCGGGCCCGCATTATCGCCCGAACAGAGCGGCGAAACGAAAACGCCGCCCGAAGGCGGCGTTTGCGGTCAGCCAGCAGGATTGGCTGTCGGCTTAGGGTCCGGTAACACCCGAACCGATGATGCCCGTGGCGGCAACACCCGAGCCGATGATGCCCGTGGCGGCAACACCCGAACCGATGATGCCCGTGGCGGCAACACCCGAACCGATGATGCCCGTGGCGGCAACACCCGAGCCGATGATGCCCGTGGCGGCAACACCCGAGCCGATGATCCCGGCCGCAGTGGCTGAGGCGCCAGTTACACCCTGCTGGGCGGCCTCAGAACGCTTGGCCAGCACGCTGTCCGCGGCGAACGAGGCGGGTACTACGGCGACCGTGACCGCCAGCGTCAAACCCTTGATTACATTGGAGATGCTGTTCGTCATGGCCTTCGAGCTCCCTGAAAGTGAGTTCTTGTCGGGGACGGTTGCAGACGACGCGCCATTCCGTGCGCCCCGTCACAACCAATCCTTAATATGTTCAATTCGGATCGAAATTAGAGTTGACCGGGGCCAGGGTCAACGGCAGGCAGGGCTCTTAGTCGGGGGTGCGGCAAGCAGAAAGAAGGCCGCGTTGCGCAGAAAGCGCCAGAGAATCTCAGCTCAAGCTGTTGTTTTGCGAGGGAGAGCTGCTGTCACCCTCGGCAAGGGGGAGCGGCGGAAATTGGCTCTCTGGGGGCTCAATGTAGTGAAACACCGAGACGCCAGTTGGAACACGAGGCCGGTCTGCAGTGTGTTCGACACCGACACGGCGGCCGATCCAATCGTCCACCTCGACCAGCATCAGCTGCACACGCTTGTTCAAAAAATCCTGGAACTCTGGCATCAGGTCGACAGGCAAGCCTTGGTCGGCCACGACCGAGCGCTGCAACAGCCGGGTGCCAGTGTCACGCAGGTTGTGCTCGAAGGTGGCCGCCAACTGACTCAGCGTGTTGCCAAACAACTCGAGCCCGGAAGCAGACATCATCTTGGCGACCATAAAAGAACGGTCCACGACGCGGTAAGTGTCGTCCTCGTTGAGCAGCACGGCGCCAGACTTGAGCAATGCGTCGACCACCTCGCGCGGGTCGGTGACCGCACTGGCACGGCGCACCAGGTCGACAATGGACCGCTTGGAGTTGTTGTCGAAGCGGATTTCCAGTGGCAGGCCGTAGGGACCCAGATACGTCGGCTCGGTGCTCCACATGTGCAACACCAAGGTCACAACAGAGTTTAAAGACTGGGCGGGCTGCAGCAAGGTGTTGTCGTCGAGGAACCGGTCTACTTCGCGCCGTGGCAAGCCCGTGGCCAGAGTGATGCGCCCACGGGTCTGCGGCACATCTGTACCAAGCCCATCGCGTACCGCCGTTTCGATGTAAGCGCCTTTGACGATCTCGGTGAACTCGTCGTAGCGAAGACCAATGCGCATAGACAGACGCAGCAGCGGCCGCAGTATTTTACGAAACGCCAAGACCAGATGGATATGCAGACTGTCCATAGGTGGGCGCTGTTAGCTGCGCTCCCCGGGAATAAACATGCGCTCATGCTCGAGAATGGCGTAACGATCGGTCATCCCGGCGACATAGTCAGCGACTGCGCGGGCCCGGCCATCCGGACCGCTGCGAGCTTCGAGAGTAAGCGCTGCGGCGCGGTGCTCATCGGGCATCAGCTGCGTATCGTTGAAAAAAGCATTGAACAGAGCCTGCACAACACCGCGCGCTTTGAGCGTCATCCGCCGTACGCGATAGTGTTTGTAGAGGTTGTCGCGCAAAAAGGCCTTGAGTTGCAGGTGCTGCGCAAACACCGGCTCGCTCATCGCCACCAGCGGCTCGCTGTGTGAACGCACTGCTTCGCTGTCCGCCGGCTGCACCGCTGCCAAACGTGCGGTGGTGGACTCCACCACATCGACCACCAATCGATTGATCATGCGGCGCACTGTTTCATGCACCAGACGACGGTGATGCAAGCCGGGATAACGGTCTTGCACATAGTCGAGTTGCTCGCGCACCAGATCCACGTCGCGCAGCTGCTCCACTGTAATGAGTCCGGAGCGCAGCCCGTCATCCACGTCGTGATTGTTGTAGGCGATCTCGTCGGCAAGATTAGCCAGCTGCGCTTCGAGGCCGGGCTGGCGACGCTGCAGGAAGCGCTCACCCACATCACCGAGCAAACGCGCATTGGTTGCTGAGCAATGCTTGAGGATGCCCTCGCGGCACTCATAGCTAAGGTTGAGGCCGGGAAACTCTGCATAGCGTTCCTCGAGCTCATCGACGACCCGCAGCGACTGCAGGTTGTGCTCAAAGCCACCATAAGGGCGCATGCATTCGTTGAGCGCGTCCTGGCCGGCATGGCCGAAGGGCGTATGGCCCAGATCGTGTGCCAGGCAGATGGCCTCGGTTAGCGACTCATTGAGGTGCAGCACACTGGCGATGGAGCGGGCGATCTGCGCCACTTCCATGGAGTGCGTGAGGCGGGTGCGATATAGATCGCCCTCGTGGTTGACGAACACCTGGGTTTTGTAGACCAGGCGACGAAAAGCGTTGGAATGAACTATGCGGTCGCGATCGCGCTGATATTCGGTGCGCAGCTGCGGCGGTGCTTCGGGATAACGCCGGCCACGGGACTGGCCGTCCTGTTCGGCCCAGGGTGCCAGTGTTGAAGAGTGCGTCGCGTTGCTCATGGGTTAATCGAAGTGTGATGCCAGCGTGGCAGCCAACGCATCGGCCGGATAGTCGGCCGTAAAGCGGGCCCGGCCGATCGCCTCTTGCAGCACCAAGCGGATGCGGCCGGCTTTGACCTTCTTGTCGACACTCATGTAATGCATGGCCTGCTGGGCACCGATGCGCGGCGCCGCACGATCGAGGCCGGCGCGCTGCAACAATTGCTGTATGCGCTGAAAGTCTGCCGCAGGCAACAGCCCCATGCGCACTGACATATCGGCAGCGATGAGCATGCCGGTGGCGACCGCCTCGCCGTGCAACCACTGCGTATAGCCAGTTGCCGCCTCGATGGCATGGCCAAAGGTATGACCGAGGTTGAGCAACGCCCGCTCGCCCTGCTCGCGCTCGTCGCGCAGCACGACTTCGGCTTTGAGCTGACAAGAGCGGTAGATGGCATGGGCCAGCGCTTCGGGCTGCAGCGCCAGCAGCTCATCGAGGTGAGCTTCGATCCAGTCCATGAAGACCGCGTCGAAGACTAGAGCATATTTGATGACCTCGGCCAGGCCGGCCCGCAACTCACGCGGGTTGAGAGTGCGCAGCGTGGCGGTATCGGCTACCACCACTGAAGGCTGGTGGAACGCGCCGATGAGGTTCTTGCCGCCGGGATGGTTGACGCCTGTCTTGCCGCCGACCGAAGAGTCGACCTGCGCCAGCAATGTGGTGGGCAGTTGGGCAAAGGGCACACCGCGCTGGTAACACGCTGCGGAAAAGCCAGTGAGATCGCCGATCACACCGCCGCCGAGGGCGACGACCAAGCAATCGCGGCCAAACCGGTTGGCTACCAGCACGTCGAGCACGCGCGAGACGTTATCGAGTGTTTTGTGTTGCTCGCCGTCAGGCAACCGTAGATCGAGGACCCGACGGCCGTGCAAAGCCTGCTGCACGCGCTGCGCATAGAGCGGTGCAACGGTGGTATTGCTGACCAGCAGGATGTCCTGCGCGTTCAGATATTGCGACAAGGTGCTGGCGTCGGACAGCAAGCCTTCTCCGATGAGAATCGGATAGGCACGACCGGGTAGTGCTACGTGCAGTTGGAGCATGGCTCCAGAGTATACGGGTGCGCGCGACCGGCTACGCGCGTTACGTCTCATCCTCTGGGCTTGGAGGCACTTCACGGCCGCAGATGTCACGCATGATCTGCCCGGCCACCCGCAGCACCCGGCGGTGGTCGGTGTGCACCACATGATCGGCCAGTTCGCGGTAGATCGGCTCGCGCTGCGCACGCAGGCTGCGCAACCGATCTGCGGTGTCACCGTCTCGCAATAGCGGGCGGCCGCGACCACTGCCTACACGGTGCAGTTGCTGGGCCAGGGAAGTCTCCAGATACACCACTGTGCCGCGCGCCTTGAGCACATCGCGATTCTCGATGCGCAAAATGGCGCCTCCGCCGGTAGCCATGACCACCGGCTCAAGCCGGGTCAGTGCTTCGATAGCCTCTATCTCGCGTTGGCGAAAGCCCGTCTCGCCTTCCTGCTCGAAAATGTAGGGAATATCGACCCCGGCGCGACGCTCGACCTCGGCATCGCTGTCGTGAAAAGGCACACCCAGCATGCGGGCGAGCTGGCGTCCGACTGCGGTCTTGCCCGAGCCCATGGGCCCGATAAGGAAGATGTTGGGTTTGCCGATCATGCTCTGGTCAACAAAACGGCCACACAAGGCGGCCGTCAGGTCGGGTTAAAGGTCCACAGCGGCCCACGGGGCCGCCGCGGATCGCCAGATTACGGCACTGTAATCGAAACCTGCGTGAGGGTCTCGTTGCCCTTGGGGGTCTTGATGCTGATGGACAGCAGACCGGAGCCCGCAGCCGTTGCCGACACATTGAATGAGAACAGCGTGAGACCGCCGGTTTGCACGTTGGGCGACTGCGCGCTGCACCCCAGCGTGAAGGTAGACGGCTCACCCAGGGTTACGCCCGAGCCGGAGATCGTACCGGTGACCGTAGAACCACCGGGCATCGGGTTGCCATTGATGTCGCGGATCCACACGGTGACCGAGCCTGACTGTTTGGCGGGGATGGTCAGCGGCTGCAGGGCACCGCCATTGGTGGCGCTCATCAGCGCATGGCTGCCAGACATGATGATCAAGGTTTGGGTGCCGATCGGTGCGTACTTGCGAGCAGGATCGGTCGCCAGATCGGGGCAGCGTGCCGCATCGGTGCACAGCGGCCCGTTGAATTTGCCGTCCGGACCATCGCGCACACCGGCCTGGCCCAGAGCCGCGTTGTTATAGAAGTCATAAAACGGCTCGCCGGCCTCATAGCTGCCGTTCTCGTTCAGATCGAGCCAAGGCTCGCCCAGATCATGGGCTGGCAGACCACCGGAGGCCGTGAGCCGGAAGGTATCGACCGCGGTGAACACGCCATTACCGTCGGCATCGACGAACGACTCCTCACCAATGGCCGTGGCGAGCACCGACACGCGACCATCGGGCATGCGCGGGTTGGAGCTGCGCCAGTTGACGGTACACAGCCCCCCCTCGGTCGAGGTGGTGGTAGTGGTGCACTGCGCTTGGATGGAGCCGGTTTCGGCCATGAACGACACCGCTGTACCGTTGGGTACAGGGTTGCTGAAGCGATCGGCCAGTCGAACCGTAATGGGCGCGATGGTACCGTCATATTCGAGGCCCTCGACGTTGGCGCACACCGGCGCCATCGAGAAACTGCCCTGGGTCGCGATGCCCGTAGACACCGTGAGCTGACTCGATTGCGTGGAGATGGTCGGGCTGTCGGCCACTTGCGCCGTTACGCGCACCGTAGTTGCGACCGTGCCGGCATTGACCGTGGCCTGAACATTACCCTGCGCATCGCTGGCGCCAGTGGCAGCGGTGAGGTTGATACCACCGACCGTGCTACTGAGCGTGAAGTTGACGGTGGCGCCGGAACGCGGCCCGCCCGACACATCCAGCACACGAAACACCACTGTGCTGACTTCGGGGCGACCCACATCACCGGTGCCCCTGAGCGCAATGCCGGTAGGCGTGGCTGACACATAAGCGATAGAGCCGATGGCTGCTTGCGCAACCGTCACAGTGCCGGTAGCCAACAGATTCTGGCTGCCTACTGTGGTCGTGGCGGAAATCTGATCGGTGCCTGCGCAACCCTTAGCCACATAGGTGACCGTTGCCTGACCCGTGGTGGTGGTCGCCGAGGCAGCGGGTTGAATGGCTGCGGTACCTGCTGCCACACAGGGCGAATTGAAGTTGATCGTCGCGGGCTTGGTATAGAGCGTACCGTCGCTTTGCACGAGGGTGACCGTCACGCTGGTGCTACCACCGACCGACAGGGACGCAGCGCCCAAGCCCAACAAGTTGGGACGAAAGCCGGTACCGGAACCCGAGCCCATGCTGATGGTGGTCGGCGGCACGCTTGCAGCAACCGCCACCACTACAGACGCGCTCTTGGTGCCCACGGTGCTGGTGACGGTGATGTTGCGCGTGGTGCTATCGCCGGCAGTGCTGAGCGTGGCAACGGCTTGACCATTGGCATCGGTGACCGCTTGCGTGACGGCTAAGCCACCGGAGGTGGCAGCAAACGATACCGGCACACCCGCCATCAGCAGGTTGTTGGCATCACGCACGATAGCCGCAACCGTTGCAGTGGCAGAGCCATCGGCAGGAATGCTGGTGGTACTGGTAACCAAAGTCACCGCGTTGACCAGACTGGTGGTGGCAGGCACTCCGACCGCCACATTGACTGTAGAGGTAAGCGTACCGGCCTTAACAGTGACTGCAATGTTGCGAGTGGCCGGATCGCCGGCGGTGCTAAGCGTGGCATGCGCCTCACCGACAGTGTCGGTGGTGGCCTTACCCGTGGTCAGTGCACCCGACGAGGACTGCAGCGTGATGGCCACGCCAGGCAGCACTACGTTGGAGGCATCGCGCACCAGCACTTTGATGTCTGAGGTGATAGACCCGTCGGACGGCAAGGTGGCCAGACTGGAGGTGACCACCAGTGAGGATGCAACCGGTGCCGGTGTAACCGTAGGCGGTGGTGCAGAAAACGCGCCACTACCACCATTGCTGGCACCGCCGCCGCCACAAGCAACCAAGCTTGCCCCAACTGCTACAAGCAACGCGTGGCCGAAGCTGCGATGCAGACGCGAAACCAGACCGGACGAGCCAGTGGTGTACTTAGTAAACATTGACGCCCTCACGGAGAATCTTTGGCGTAACAAAAATCAACAGCTCGTCTTTGTTGCTGACCTTGCCGGTGCGCTTGAACAGGTTGCCCACCATCGGCAGATCGCCAAGCAGCGGTACCTTCATCAGTGAATTGCGGCGCTCGGTCTGCAAAATGCCGCCCAGCACCACGGTCTGGCCGTCGGCGACGATGACTTGGTTCGAGATCTCGCTGGTATCGATAGAGGGCACATTGACGCCACCGGAGGTCACGATGACCTGGCCGACGCTGTCCTTCTTAACATTGAGATCAAGCACCACGCGGTTGTCCGGAGTGATCAGCGGCGTGACCTTGAGTGACAGCACTGCTTTCTTGAACTGAATAGTGGCAGCGCCACTGGATGCAGACTGCTGATAGGGGATCTCTGTGCCCTGCTCGATCAGCGCTTCTTTTTGGTTGGCGGTGATGACACGGGGCGAGGAGATAACCTCACCGCGACCCTCGGACTGGGCTGCAGAGAGCTCAAGATCAACAATGTAATCGGCACCCAGCACCATTAAGGCCAGGCTGCCCGCCGGATTGGGCACGGGCAGATTAACGTTATAGCGATTATTTGCTCCACCGCCGACCGGCACTTTGACCGGATACGGCGAACCACTGCTCACCAAATTAGTCAGTGCCGACGACAGCGTTGTGTCGGTGGAGGTGGCCGTACCGCTGGTTGAGTACAGACCACTGGCGCCATTGCTGCGTGTTGCTGTCAAACCGGCCCGCACGCCAAGATCGCGTGAGAACTGATCGCTGACCACCACGATACGTGCTTCGATAAGCACCTGCCGCACGGGGATATCGAGGGTAGCCACTAATTGACGCACGTTGGCAATGCTGTCGGCAGTGTCCTGCACCAGCAGCGTGTTGGTGCGATCGTCGACCGACACCGAGCCACGTTCCGACAGCATAGAGTTCTTACCGGCAATACCGCTCTTGCCACCGGTGGCCTGAACCAGCGCAGAGATGTCGCTGGCCTTGGCATAGTTGATCTGCAGGTACTCGGTGCGCAGCGGCGCCAGATCTTGGATGTCACGACGCGAAGACAAAGCGGCCTTCTCGCGCGCCGCCAATTCTTCGGCCGGTGCGACGATAATGACGTTGTCTTGACGACGTTTATCCAGTCCCTTGGTGCGCAAGACAATGTCCAGCGCCTGATCCCAAGGAACGTTCTGCAAGCGCAGCGTCACTGAACCATTGACTGAATCTGGCACCACGATGTTAAAGCCGCTGGCATCGGCCAACAGCTGCAGCACCGAGCGCACTTCGATGTCCTGGAAATTGAGGGTGAGCTTCTCACCGCTATACACCGGGCGTTCGGCCTCGGCCTGAGCACGCACACTGCGTGCCGGTTGCACTTCAATCACGTACTGATCGTCGGACTGATAAGCCAGCTGCTCATAATCGCCGACGGCAGAGATCACCAGGCGCGTACCACCATTGGAGCGCACGGCATCAAAGCCCTGCACCGGCGTGCCGAAATCCACGACGTCATAGCGACGCAGATAGTTCTGCGGCAGCGACGCACCAGGGAAATCGACCAGAATCTGGTTGCCTTGGTTACGCACGCTGACCGGAGTACGCGGATCAGCAAGGCGCACAATGATGCGGCCCGAACCCTCTGTACCACGACGAAAATCGAGGCTGCGGATGCCACTACCGCTTGTGGATGGCACCAAGGTGTTGGTGCGCGGTGCTACAGCCGAAGCACTAACGGCGACAGGCTCAGCAGCGCCGGTAGGCGCCTCACCCAGCGTCAGAAAAATGCGATTGCCTTCGACACGCGTGTCGTAAGGCTGCAGACGGTCAAGGTTGAGCACGACCCGGGTACGGTCGTTACTTTCAGCCGCAACGATGGAATCCAGACCGAACTTGTGCACATCGATGCGCCGTGACGGCAGTGCTAGCGTAGTGCCTGGCAGATCCAGGGAAATGCGCGCCGGGTTGTCGATGGTGAAAGACAGCGGTGCCGGCGCAGGGCCGGACAGTGAAAGCTGCACTTCGAGGCGTTGGCCAGACACGGCACGCACATCGACCGACTCGAGCCGGGGCCTGGGATCGGCCGGCGCATCTGCGGCACGCAGTACGTCGGGCCCTGCCCCACACACTGCAAGCAACAGGGCGATGAGCGCACCCCGGAAAGGTCTTTGACGGATCATTACAGCTGTCTCCATACCGTTCATTCGGCCGCCGATAACGCTGCGGGGCGTTCAACGAAGCCACCAAGTCCATCGGGGACAATTTCGACGACAGTCACTTTCGAGCTGGTGATGTCGATGACACGGCCATCGTTTTGGCCAAGGTGATTGCCCGGCACGACCCGATGGACCAGTCCATCGCGTGCCATGACCAATGCATAGTTCTTGCCGGCGAGGTTCAGCGTGCCGACCATGCGCAAGGTTTCGAGCGGGAACTGCTCGAGGAACTCACGATTGCGCCGTGAGTCGGGGCGCGGGCCACTGACAGTGCTGCTGCTCGAGGCGGACGGTTGGAATGGCGAGCGCAACGCCTGGGCGGAGTAGCTGAAGCTCTCGTAAGGCTTTATCTCTGGCAGCGGCTTGACGCCCGTGGCCTGCTCTTGGCGGGTGCGATCGATGAAACTATCCAGATCGGCATCACGGCCACGGCAGCCGGCAAGAGCCAGCACGGCCAGCGTGATTGCAACCCAGTGACGCAGCCCGATCACTTGGCGCCCCCGGGCCTGCGGCCTTGCTCACTCTTGCGGCGCTCGGCTTCAGCAGCCTGCAATTCCGCTTCATCCAAATAGCGGTAGGTCTTGGCGACTACATCCAGCTGCAGTTGATCCGATGCACTCTTGCCCGCGCCGCGGATGGCCACCTCGTGCAGCGTGACGATGCGCGGCAATGCGGCTATGCCACTGACAAAGTCCCCAAACTGATGATAGCTGCCTGTCAGGCGAATCTTGATTGGCATCTCTGCGTAGAAGTCGCGATTCTGCTGCGGCATAGGTTGGAACAGCTGCTGCTGTAATCCCGCGGCAAGTCCGGTTTGCGAGATGTCTACCAGCAGGTTGGGCACTTCGGTGCGGCCCGGCAGCTGCCGCAACATCGCGCCGAACGAACGCTCGATATCGGCGAGCTGCTGTTTGTAGATATCGAGGTTGACGGCTTTGGAGTGCTTGTCGCGAAACTCTTCGCGCAGCTTTACTTCCTGACTACGAGCCTGCTCCAGGTCAGGGCCTTGGTTCTGCCAAACCAGCACATAACTGAACACCAGCAACGCCACGACGAAGCCAGCGCCTATGACACAAGCGCGCACGCCCAAAGGCCAGCGGCCTGGGTCGCGCCAATTAAGTTGCCGCAGTTCCTGCAAGGTCATGGCTTGACCCCGCGTGCCGCACCCAGTGCCGAGCGCACCACGCCGCCATCAGTGATTGAGGCTTGATCGGCATAGAGCGTGAAATCGTTGCCGACCGAGTTCTCTTTCTTGGTTTCCACCACTTCGAGTTCGGGATTTACCAGCCACTGCGACGCATCGATGTTGCGCATAAAGGCCGATACGCGCGTGGATGATTGCGCTACGCCGCGAATCTTGAGACGTCGATCGAGTTGAGTGACCTCGGTGAGATAGCTGCCGTCGGGGATCATGCGCACAAGCGTGTCAAACACATGCACGATCTCTGGACGCGACCGCTGCAGCTTCTCGATGATTTGCATGCGCGCAATAAACTTTTGTTTCTGCAGCTCGAGATTGTTGATCTCCTCGATCTTCTGATCGAGGCGGACAATTTCGTTTTTGAGCCGCTGATTACGGGCGCGCTGATCGGAGACCATCGCACCTGCCCAAAGATAGGCGCCAATGGCGAACAGCAATGCAACAATCAGAGCCGCACCCATGCCGACCCCAAAGGCCATCTTGCGCTCACGGCGCTGTTGTTCACGCCAGGGAAGTAGATTGATGCGTCGCATGTCAGTCGAAGTTCCGCAGGGCTAGACCCAGTGCGACAATCAGGGAGTTGGCCTCACGCTGAGCGCCTTGGGAGCGCGCCAGCGCAGTGACGTTGATCTGGCCGAGAGGATCGGCTTTTTCTGCGGCGATGCCGATGCGGCTGGCCATCAGATCGGCGACGCCTGGAATGCTCGAGCAGCCGCCGCAAACGAGGATTTTTTCTGGCTGCTCGCGATCGTTACCGGCAGCCATATAAAACTGCCTTGCGCGGATGACCTGCTGGTTCATGTCATCGATGAAGGGGTCCAGCACATCAGACTGATAATTGCCCGGCAGACCACCCTCTTTCTTAGCGCGGCCCGCCTCTTCGATGGTCAGTCCGTAGCTGCGCATGATGCTTTCTGTCAGCTGCTGCCCACCGAAGTTAAAATCGCGGCTGTAGGCAAGCTTGTTGTCACGCAGCACCGTAAAAGTCGTGGAAGTGGCGCCGAAGTCGACCAATGCAATGACCCGATCGACGCCACCGTCGGGCATCTGATGCCGCAACAGTTGCGAGGCGTTTTCGATCGCATAGGATTCGATGTCGATTACGCGCGGAGTAAGGCCCGCATAGCCGGCGGCATCGCGCAGTGCGTTGACCAGCGACATTCGCGATGCCACCAGCAGCACATCAACGGACTCTTTATCCCGCGACGACGGACCCATGATCTGAAAGTCGAGTGACAGCTCGTCAACCGG
>CANFSB010000053.1 GCA_947449495.1 Pseudomonadota bacterium | reverse complement strand
GACGCGGCGTTTATAGACTGCGTCACGCAAGGCTGGGCGCCCTGGCTTGCCGGTTTACAACCGGTGTCACAGCAGCAGGACTGCAGCAACGCCCAGGCGCAGCAGTTACTGGATGAGCTGGCGAGCTTTCAAGTGTTGTGCGCACTGCGTAGTGGCCCCTGGGGTGTCGAAGCGCTCAATACCCAGTTGCAACGTGCGTTGGGCTTTGGCTCGGCGACCTGGTTCAGCGGCCGCCCGGTCATGGTCACCCGCAACGACTATGCCCTCAAGCTTATGAATGGCGATGTGGGTTTGTGCCTGTGGCACAGGGGCCTCTTGCGCGTTGCGTTTCGCGACAGTGAGGGAAGTTTGCGGTGGATTGCACCGGCGCGTCTGGAGGCCGTCGATAGCGTGTTTGCCATGACCGTGCACAAGTCGCAGGGCTCGGAGTTCGGACGAGTGCTGCTGGTGCTGCCGGATTTGTCTTCACCCATTATCACGCGTGAACTGCTGTATACGGGCATTACGCGTGCGCGAGAGGGCATGGTGCTGCTGGCCCCGCACGCGGGCGTGTTGGCCGATGCCGTCGCCCGTCGAGTGCAGCGCGCCGGCGGCCTGGTTTACGGCTGAACTTCGGGATAACTCATGCTCAAGTATCTGGGTCGTATCTTGCTCAAAGGGCTGGTCACCATCCTGCCTATTGGACTGACGCTCTATCTCATCTACTGGCTGGGCGTCACTCTCGAATCGGTACTGAGCGGCCCGTTGCACTGGGTCATAGACGATCGTCACTACTTGCCGGGTATGGGTCTGGTCGCAGGACTGGCCGTGCTGTTTGTCATGGGCATGCTGGTCAATGCCTATGTGGTGCGCCGCGTGCTGCGCCATGGCGAACAACTGGTGCTCAAGGTGCCGTTGGTTCGCACGCTCTACAGTGCGTTTCGTGACCTCGCAAAACTGGTCAACACCGATCGCAAAAGCGATATGCAAAGCGTGGTGGTGGTGCGTTGCGGCGATTTACGCCTGCTGGGCTTCGTCACCCAAGACGTGGCAGAGTTGCCCGGGATTGACGCCGGGCAAGCTCTGGTAGCGGTGTATCTGCCAATGAGCTATCAGATCGGTGGCTATACGGTGTACGTACCGCGGGACCACCTTGAGCCTACAACGCTGACTGTCGAGACGGCGATGCGCATCGTCCTAACCGGCGGGTTGCAAAACAACTGAGTGCAAACCCGCACTGGTACGACGCACTCACTCCTTACATTGATAATTGGCCGCGTCTTCGCTGTTGCCTGTTCCGGTGAACTGCGCATGAGTAGGCCAAGCGCATAGTGGGCGGCTGCGACCGGGAAAGGCTGCGCCGGTGACCGTGACTTGCTGCGGCGCTTTGCCTGCTTCAACCCAGTCGACCAAGGCTGTAAGCAGGTCGAAGTTGTCCAGCGCCGCATCACCACCGCGACAGTGACCCATGCCAGGAACCAGGAACATGCGGCTCCACTGCGACACAGGCTGCTGCGGATTGTCGCGCGACAGCCGTTCGTAATAGCGCACGGTGTCGTTGGCCGAGAACCAGGGATCGCTTACGCCGTGGTACAGAATCAGCTTGCTCCCATGCGACACGAAGCTGCCCAAGTTAGACCATTCGTTGGCATCGCCGAGCATATGGATGCCGTCATGCGCAACATAGGCTTCGGTATCAACGTCCATCGTTGTGCCGGTGGGCGAAGGTCCGACGGGGCTCATGCCGCCATTGAGCAAGCCCGGAATGCCGGCCCCGCTGGCAGCGATGCCGGTATCCCAAGGGAAGCCCGGATAAACCTGCAAGCCACGTGAGTTGACCGGACCGGCAAAGGCCTTTTGCAGCGCAGCAACCTGCGCGGCACTCAGGCAGCTATCGTCTTTTTTGGCTTTGCAGGCCAACGCTGCCGGATCAAAGCGGCAGCCGCGGGTGTTGAACACCATGCCATCGCGCACCCCATCGAGCCCATCGCAGGCTTTGAGCAATCCGTCGACCACCAGCTTGCGATCTGATGCCGACAGCGCCTGCGCCGTCAGTGATTTGCCTGCTGCGTCTTTGGGTGCGGCACTGTTGAGTGCTGTAGTGACCCAGCGCGTAGCCAGATTGGAGTAGTTGGTACGCATCGCAGGCGCACCGGCGATGATGCCGTCAAATTCCAAGGGTTGACGCTGTGCCTGCAACAGCGCCTCGCGTCCGCCTGTTGAACAGCCGACGAAGTAAGTATGCGCAATCGGCCTGCGGTAATGCGTCGCGATCAACTGCCGCGCCACGGTGTTTACCTTGCCGATGGCTTGATACAAAAAGTTGAGTGCCGCCTGCTGGTCATCAAAGAAGCTGCTGTCAAAGCCCGCGCCGCGATGGCCCGAGTCGGTGCTGGCCACCGCAAAGCCGCGCGCCAGGGCAGACCGATCCCCTGCAGCACCAGCACCCAGGGGAGCATTGACGCTGCCATTGAGACCGCCGCCCCCTTGAAACAGCATGCGTCCGTTCCACTGTTCGGGCAGGGCTACGGCAAAGCCGATGGCATAGGGCTTGTTGTCGCGCCCCGTATGCGGCTCGAGTGTGCCTTCTACCTTGCAATAGGCCGGTGTGGTGGCCGTGGCGGCCTGGCGCTCGGCCTTTTGGATCTCGAGGCTGCTGCCGGGAATGCGAAACCCTGCCAGCGCCGCGCACTGGGAAGCCACAGTGTCTTCGGGTGCGGCAGCAAAGGCGGTGCCGCCTGCTAGTAACAATGCAATACAAAAATAGCGACGGACAGCGGTGGTCATGTGGGCAATCCCCCTTTGCGGCTTTATGCTGGGCGGCACAACCATACTCTTGAAGGCCTGCCCATGAACATCCTCCACACCATGCTCCGCGTCGGTGACCTGCAACGCTCGGTCGACTTCTACACCAAGGTGCTGGGTCTGAACCTGCTGCGCCAAGTGGACATGCCCGAGCAGCGTTACACGCTGGCTTTCTTGGGCTTCGGCGCCGGCAATGCCGATGGCGGCGCAGAAATCGAGCTGACCTACAACTATGGCGTGACCAGCTATGAGCAGGGCACAGCTTTTGGGCATCTGGCGTTAGCCACACCCGATGTAGCTGCGACATGCGCTGCCATTCGTGCCGCCGGTGGCAACGTGATACGCGATGCCGGTCCGGTCAAGGGCGGCACCACCGTCATTGCCTTCGTGCAGGATCCGGACGGTTACAAGATTGAGTTGATTCAACGCGGCTGACGAATCCGCCATAACTGCGTTAAGAGGCCAACAACAGCCAGATACGGCTTAAGCAGGTCCCGGCATGCTGCAAAGCATGCCCATTGTAAAACTGTATCGCGTCACGATACATTACTCGCTGTGATCAAGTCCTTCCGACATCGGGGGCTTGAGCGCTTTTTCGAGTTCGGAACGCGCGCCGGCATCAACCCCGATCACGCGCCTAGACTCAGACATCAACTGGCCATGCTCGACGTTGCCAAGGCACCTGCTGACGTCAATTTACCTGGTTGGCGATTGCACAAGTTATCTGGTGCATTGCAAGAACATTGGTCTTTGCGCGTCAGCGGCAATTGGCGGCTCATTTTTTGTTTCGAGGATGAAGATGTGACTGGCGTCGATTATCTGGACTACCACGCATGACTCTGCATAACCCGCCGCATCCAGGCCAGATCTTGCGCGATGGCGTACTGTCTGAAGATAGATTAAGCGTTGCGCAATTTGCCCGCTGCCTCGGCGTGTCTCGAGTTTCCTTATCGCGCATGTTGCATGGTCATTCCGCAGTCAGTGCTTCTATGGCTTTGCGTCTGGCCGCTGCCTTGGGCGGTTCCGCGGAGGTTTGGCTGGAACTGCAGTCCCGGCATGACCTGTGGCAAGCGCGCCGTAAGCTCCGATCTGTTGTCGCCAAGATCAAGCCCATCAAATCTGCAAACTGAATTTCTACCTAACCTTTATCAATAGAAGCGGAGCAGCTCAATGTCACCTATACCCGGCAGCGTGTTTCGCCGTGTGCTTTTCTGGGCACATCTTTCAGCTGGTGTGGCGGCCGGGCTGCTTATCCTGTTGATGTCCGCCACTGGTGTGCTGCTGGCCTACGAAAAGCAGTTAGTCGCTGCAGCCGAGCAGGGCAATCGCGTGGCCGTGCCTGCCGATGCCCCCATGCTCACGGCGGCAGCGTTGGCCGATAAAGCACTGGCTGCCGCACCTGATGCACAGCGTTTGGCGCTGGTTTTCAACCTTGACCCTGCCATGCCCGTCACCGTGACGCGCGGTCGCGATACGCCGCTGCTGCTGCATCCGTGGACTGGTGAGCTGCTGCCAGATGCCGCTGAAGGCATACGCCACTTCTTGCATGAAGTAGAAGACCTGCATCGATGGATGGCCGGTGATGCGCGCAGTACGCGTGCGTCGCTGATGCATCTGGCCAATCTGCTGTTTGTGTTCATCGTGCTCAGCGGGCTGTATTTGTGGTTGCCGGCGGTATGGCGCTGGCGCGCCATCAAGCCGCGTGTAGTACCGGTGGTGCGCTATGTAAATGGCAAAGCGCGCGACTTTGCTTGGCACCAGTCGTTCGGCATCTGGATGCTGGTACCGCTGTCTGTTATGGCTGGCACTGGCGTGGTGATGTCGTATGGCTGGGCCAATCAGCTGCTGTTTGCTGCTTATGGCGAGCAGGTGCCGCAGCGCGGCGGTCCCGGTGGTGGCGGTGGTGGTGCCGGCCCTGGTGGTGGTGGCGCGCAGCGTCCTGCGACGCAGGACGACGCACCCGGCGCACGGGCGACACTGGATCAGTTGCTCACCACAGCGCGAGTGCAATTGCCGGACTGGCAACGCATCACGCTACCAGTGAAGCCCGCTGCTGACGCCGTGGACATTGTCGCCGAAGTACCTGGCGAGGGCGTGCGTCTGCCGCGTCGCACTCTCACCGTGTCTGCAGCCGATGCCTCTGTTATTAAGCTGTCACCGCCGCCAGCTGAAACGGCCGCCAAACAAACTGCTGCACAACGTGCCCGGACCTGGGTGCGCTTTGCGCATACCGGCGAGTATTACGGCGTAATCGGCCAGACCGTGGCAGCACTGGCGTCGTTGCTGGCCTGTGTATTGGTGTACACCGGTTTGGCATTGGCTTGGCGTCGTTTGATACGACCGCTGCTGGCCTAGTAGAACCACCACAGAGCCACAAGCGCGCTGCAGTTAAGCAGCGCGCAACCGGCTAGCAGTACACCAAAAGGCTGCTTGCGAGTTTTGTGGCGCAGCACTTGAGCCATGAATAAAGCGGCAGGCCAACCGCCTGCCAAACCCAGCCACAGCAATTGCCGTTCGGAAACACGCTGCAGTCGCAAACGTGCGGCCCGCTTGTCGTGCCACCACAGCCACGCAGTGAGCAGATTGATCAGCAGCAGCTCGACCGACAACAAGTTGCCCAGCGTCAGCATCAAGGCTTTACGGTGATATCTACCCGGCGTTGCGGTGAGTCATCGCTGCCGTTGGGTGCGGTTGCAGCGTCAATCCAGCGCACCGTGTAACGCGGCCCTATAAGGCCTGCACCTTGCAGCAGCTCTGCCACCTGTTGTGCGCGCCGCTGGGCCAGCTGGGGTGACTCATTGAGGATAGTGCCATCCGACAACAAGGCTGCACCCCGATGACCTTCGATGTCGATGCTCGTTGCTTTGATCGCCAGCGCGTAATCGAGCACCGGCTGCAGCAACGCGGGATGCTTGAAACCCACGCGGCCCTCAAAGTCATAACCGATGCTGAAGTGCTTCTCGACGCGCTGTGGCGCAACCTCCGCTTGCTGTACATCCAAGGTATTAAAAGCCAAGCGGCCTTTGCTTGGACCCGGCGGTCGCGGCGGCTCAAAGGTAAGGTTGTATTGCGCCTCGGCAGGCAGCAATTGATTGCAATTGGCATCCAGCGTCGGCAACACCGACAGCCGTACCGGCTCGAGCACGATGCCGCCGCAGATACGAGGCTTGTCTGTACGACGACCCTCGACCAACACTTTATGGCCGAGCATGGGCGGATTGACCGGTGCACTGACATCGGTCTGCAGCGTCAAAAAATACAGCTCACCTTCATACTCAGCCAACCAACACGGCACTGATGCCGTATCGCGCACAATGGGGCAGGCCACGAAGTTGCGCTGTGCGCCGTCAGGCATAGCAGCCACTGCGGCACCACTAACGCTTGCCAGCAACAGCGTGATACCACGCTGCAGCGACTTCACAGCGCACCCAGAAAGTTGGCCAAGTCTTGTTTCTCCAGCTCGCTGTAGCCGATGTTGTAGCGTCGGTCATAAAAGTCCACGACATCGCGCAGTGAATGCGCGGAGCCGTTGGAGAAGTAGGGAGCACGGGCAGAGAGTGCACGCAGCTGCTGCATGACAATGGTACCGATGTCGTTACAGCGTCCTGAGATCAGCGCGCGACCAGGATCTTGTGTATAGATAACGCGACCCAGAAACGGATGCGGCGCAATGTCGTTGCGACAGGTGAGTTTGAATAAGGGCATCTCGGGCTTTTGCGTAGTCCACGGATTAAGCGGCGCCTCGCGTGCCCAAGGCAAATTAGTGCTGCCAATGTCCATCCAGCCGTTGGCTGTATCCATACCGGTCATGTGCATGCCATGACAGGTGGCGCAAGTACGCTTGGTAGGATTACCCAGACCCACTGAGTTCAAATGCATTGAGTCGCGGATCCAGAAAGTACGGAACATGAACACGTCATGGCCGCGCGCAATCGATTCACGCGCTGCGTTGCGCGCATCCTGTGCAGCGCCATTGCCACGCGACAGTGTTGTCCACTTGCCTTCCATGGGGAACACCCAGCGACTGGTGTTATTGCCCAGCACACCGGCTTCGCCTTTGAGCAGAGCTCGTGGCCCGAACGCTGTGGGACCATTTGGCTCGATAAGGCTGCCCGCCTGCCGATCGATTTGCTGCGCCACATATATCTGACCTTCGAAGGCGACGATGGCATCAAGCTGCGCTTTGGTCAGTGGTGCAAGGCGCTGCAGGTGCGTAGCCGCAGCATCGGCGGCCTGCGCACGCAGCGAGGGTGCTCGCGCATCGGCCATCAGATTCATGCTGGTGGGCTTGCCGGTGTCTGGGTCGCGGGCGGTTGGCAAGCCGTTCTTGCCGATGAAAGACGACACGCCAAAGTTCTGGTGCGTGGGATATTTAAGGTTGGCCGCCGGACGTGGTCGTCGATAGACCGACACCATGGGTTGCGCCGAGTGCAGGCCATGTTGTGGGTGCAGGTTGCAGCCGGTTGGATCACGTACCACCTCGATACTGAACTCTGGCTCAATCGCTTTACCGGCGGCATCGCGCGGTGGCCACGGCAAGAACACGCGAAACAGCCCACGATCCAGCAGTAAAGAATGCGAGGCTGGATCTTGTTGCGGCAAGTGCGGGCAGTTGGCGCCATCGACCGCAGCAAAAATGGGATCTTGTCCCTGTGTGACTTGCCACTGCCTGCGGATGCTGTCGAGCGACAGACTCATGGCATCTTGCGGCTGATGACAGCTGATACAGGCCCGACCGTTGCTGCCCAGTGGTGCAAAAAACGGATGACCCGTTGCAGTGACTGCACCGCCCGCATTGAGCACACCGAGCTGACCTTGGTTGTTGTCGTAACTACCCTCGGCAGCCAATCCACCGGTTTCACCCGGGTTGATCCAGCGCAGCGTCACTTTGGGTGCAGGATAGAGCGCGTGCGGTGGCGCCAATACATCGTCCTCGGCCGCCATTACCTGCACGGCTACAGTGCACAGCAGCCCCCAAACTAATGTGACTAACAGCTTCATGATGATGCCCGCCTCTGCGATGCCACAGCGCTGCCAAACGACGCCGCCATTACGCAGCCAATCGCCAACCACTGCAATGCCGTCAATCGCTCATGCAGTACTACTGCTCCCATCAGTGCGGCAAGGGCCGGCTCGACGCTCATGAACAGGCTGAACACCTGATTGGGCATTCGTGTCAGCGCGTACATCTCCAGCGTATAAGGCAGCGCGCTAGACAACACCGCCACGGCTAGTGCGATGGGCAATACGGCTGGATTGAGCAGTGTCGCGCTATCCACCAGCACCACACTGGGCGTCACCGCTGCTGCACCCAATATCATTCCCCATGCCACGGTACGGCCGCCGTGGCTGCTGCCTGTGCGTGATCCGAACAGGATGTACAGGGCCCACCCGGCACCTGCGAGCAGCGCAAAGCCCACACCTACCAAATCGAGGGTCGGTGCAGTGGTCTGCCACGGCAGTAGCAACAGCAAGCCGGCGATGGCCAGTGCCACCCATAGCCCGTCCAGCGGCCGATGTGAGGTGGCGATAGCCACGCCCAAGGGCCCTAGAAACTCGATGGCCACCACAATGCCCATGGGCAGCCGCTGTAGCGCCAGATAATAGGACAAGTTCATCAAGCCCATTGCCACGCCATAGCCCACTAGTACCGGCCAGCGTCCGCGCAATGAGGCGCCGCGCCAGGGCCGGTAGATCAGCGCCAACAACGCTGCGGCTATCCACAGCCGCAGCAGCGTAGCCGCAACCGGCCCGAGCTCCGGGAACAGGCCTTTGGCTAAAGCCGCTCCGTATTGGATCGACACCATGGCGGCCAGGATCGACAGGATGGGTAGAACCAGGGGGGAGTACATCGTGTGGGCGGGGCGCTTCGGCGAATTTGGGCAGGGCGGGTATCATGCCCGTATGAATACGACTACACGATCGGAAGTCGCCTCCTGGGTGCTGGCCGCTGCTGTGCTGCTGATGGTGCTGCAGGTCAAGCTACTGGCAGCCCTGATTGGCGGCCTGGTAGCGCACGAGTTGTTGCACAGCGTCTCGCCGGCCATACGTATCAGCGGTGCATCGCTGCGCGCGCGCAAACGCATCATGTTGCTGCTGATGCTGGTGGTGCTGTCGCTGCTGGGAACGGTGGTCGGCGTACTGGTGACAAGCCTGGGTGCACGCGGTCCGGAGAGTCTGGCCGAGTTGATGCAGCGGATGGCAGACCTGATCGAAGGCGCACGCCCCAGTTTGCCCGAGTGGGTGCAGGCCTATATTCCTGCGTCCGCCACTGAACTGCAGTCCACGGCCTCGGGGTGGTTGCGCACGCATGCGGGTGAACTGCGCACCATGGGGCAGAACTTTGGCCGCGGTCTTGCGCATCTGTTGTTGGGCATCATCATCGGTGCTTTGGTGGCCTTCTCGCATACCGAAGAAACCCCCGGTCGTCCGCCGCTGGCCGCAGCGTTGTGCAAGCGCGCTGAGCTGTTGGGACGTTCGTTCCGTCGCTTGGTGTTTGCGCAAGTGCGTATCTCCGCGCTCAACACGCTGCTGACCGGTGTGTTTTTGGCAGTGGTGTTGCCGCTGCTGGGTGTGCACTTGCCGCTGGTCAAGACCATGATTGCGGTGACCTTCGTGGCAGGCCTGATGCCGTTGGTCGGCAATCTCATCTCTAATACCGTTATCGTTGTTGTGTCGCTTGGGGATTCCTTGGGTGCAGCGGCTGGATCACTGATGTTTCTGATCACCATCCACAAGCTCGAATATCTGATCAACGCGCAGATCATCGGCACACAGATGCGGGCCCGCGCGTGGGAGCTGCTGATGGCGATGCTGGTGATGGAATCGTTGTTCGGCCTGCCAGGACTGGTGGCCGCGCCGATTTTTTACGGCTACTTAAAAGACGAACTGGCGACCAGACGCTTGGTCTGATCGCCAGTGCGAGGGCGGGCCGTGACGCAGCCCGCCTGCAAGATCAGAAGACCTTGCGGATCGTGGCACCCCAAGTGCGCGGCATGCTCGGATAACCCGAGAAGCTGCCGGACTGGGCAGGCGGCGGGAACGCACTGATCAGGTAGCTGTCGTTGTTGAGGTTGCGGGCAAAGACCATCAGGTCCCAACCGCCACGCGATACGCCGGCACTGGCGTTGAGCGTTTTGACTTCACGCGACGCAATGGCAGCGGTGATGTTCTCGACCACCTGCACGTTGCTCTCGTAGTGATAGTCACCGCGTACGAAAGCATTGTAGCTACCGAACTCCCAACGATACGCACCGCCGATCGAAGCCGTGGTGGCCGCAATGCCCGCCGGCTTGCTGCCGGTCAGATCCACAGTGCCGGTGGGGCCCTGTGCATTGGGGAAGCTGTCGTAGTTGGGATCGAGGAACGTAGTGGCGACGTTAAACTCCCAGTTCTTCGTGGGAGCGAACATCCACTCAACTTCTGCGCCCTTGGTGGTCTGCTTGCCTGCATTGGCCAAGCTGAAACCGGTGCCCGTGAAGATGTTGGACTGGAAGCCCTTGATCTCCTGATTGAACAGCGCAACGTTGAGCGCGCTGTGCGTCCAGCGGCCCTTGAAGCCCAACTCCATGACGGTTGACTCTTCCGGATCGGCAAAGCGCGAGCCATAGCGACCGTAGTACGGGTTGGCATAGCCGCCCAGCGGTGAGCGGTCACCGGTTGCCGGTGCCACCGGCTTGCTGTCACGCGACAGGTTCCACGAGCTGGCCTTGAAGCCGGTCGACACACCGCCATACACCTTGACGTTGTCGCTGAAGTCGTAGGCCAGACGCACGGTGTAGGTGGCCTTGCCGTCGTTAGTCTCGCCGTCGGTGTAAGGCACCACAGGTGTGAGGAACTGCAGTGCGTACAGCGCCAGTGCGCTGTTGCAGGCCGGGCCTGTGGCAGCAGTGCAGGCCGTGACGCTGAGCTTGTCGGCCGCTGCGGCTTGTGCGGGATAGGCAGCGAAGTTGGCTGGCGTGGGAGCCTTGCCACCGGTGAGTGTGCCAAAGGCCTGGGCAAAGCCGATCTGTACCAGGTTCAGCTGAGCAAAGGCATCGGAGTTGGTCTGCGCCAGATCCACGACCTTCTTGCTGTTGGTGTAAGCGATGCCGGTGGTCAGCGTCATCTTGTCAGCCAACTTCCAATCCAACTGGCCGAACAGTGTGTAGGCCTTGTTGTCTTGGTTGGTGTTGACCGTGCCGCCACTGCCAGCCTTGAAGAACGTGCCAGTGGGCAGGCCGGTGGCGGCCTCGAGACCCGGCAACGTAGACGCGCTGCCGCCTTGGGCAACGATCAGCGTGCTGGCATAGGCGCGCGCGGCGGTGCCCCAGCCCAGCGTGTTGTCGTAGGCGACCGACTCATTGAAGTAGTAGGCACCGGCCACGCCGCTGACCTTGCCACCATTGTCAAAGCTGGCGCGCAGCTCTTGCGTGAAGGTGCGGATCTGCTGGTCGTTGATGTTGGTTGGCAGCAGGTCGGTGCTGGTGAAGTCCGTGTCGTAGTTGAACGTGGCTGACTGGCCACGCAACGACGTGATCGAGTTGACGGTGACAGCGCCGGACTTCCAGTCCAGGTGCAACGACGCACCGCGGTTCTTGACGTCGTTGACCGGGTCGGAGTTGAAGTAGCCCTTACGGTCGGCGTAGCCGCCCGCATAGATCTTGCCACCGAGTGCAGCGATGACCCCACCGGTGGGGCCGTTGACCAGATTCGACACGCCGCAGCATGTTTCATCGATCGATGAGTAATCGACGATCAAGCGTGCGGTGAGGCTGTCGGAGACATTGGCCAGCAATTGGCCGCGCAGGTCATAGCGGTTGCGATCGTTGATCGAATTGCCAGTGGCCAGGTTCTCGAAGTAACCGTTGCGCTTGTTGTAGTTGCCCGAGAGGCTGAAGGCGACCTTCTCGTTCAGCGGCGCAGTGACATAGCCGCGATACACCTGCGAGTTGTAGTTGCCAAAGCTGGCTTCCAACGAACCGCCGGGTGTGAATGAGGGCTTGCGCGTCACGATGCTGACGACACCGGCTGAGGCGTTCTGACCGAACAGTGTGCTCTGCGGACCGCGCAGCACTTCGATGCGCTCTACATCAACCAGATCGCCGATCTGCGAGGCAGAGCGTGAGCGATAGACGCCGTCGACGAACACGCCCACCGAGGACTCGATGCCCGGATTGTTGGCGCCGTTGCCGAAGCCACGGATGATGAAGTTGGTTTGTGTGGAAGTTTGCAGCTGCGATACGCGCAGCGAGGGCACCACAGACTGCAGGTCGAGCACGTCGCGAATGGCGGTTTGCCGAATAGTTTGTGCCGAGGTGACCGTGACGGCGACTGGCACGTCTTGCAGTGTCTGTTCGCGCTTGGTGGCGGTGACGACGATTTCTTCGAGACCGTCGGAGCTGGCGGCACTGGCAGCAGCCGATGCGAGGATGCTGGCGACGGCAAAGGCAACGATAGATGTCTTGTTCATTAAACCCCCTGAGTTTGGCGCACAGTCTATTACCGGCGGGCTGGCAGTGCTAGGTTCGCCGCTGGTAAGAGGACCAACGATGCAAGCGAGCCGTTTTAAAGGGTGGCGCCTGGTGCGGTATGTTGCGATCGCCACAGCACTGATGGTTGTGGTCGCGGCACTGGTTGGTCTGGGGCTGCTGCGCGGCAGTTTGCCGCAGTTGCAAGGCAGTCGCAGCATGCCCGCTCTGGCCGCTGCGGTGCGCATTGAGCGCGATGCCGCCGGTGTGCCTCGCATCATCGGCCAGAGTCGATTGGACGTTGCACGGGCCACTGGGTATTTGCATGCCCAAGAGCGGTTTTTCCAAATGGATTTGCTGCGTCGCCGGTCGGCGGGCGAGCTGTCGGCACTGTTGGGCGCGCCGCTGTATGACATCGATGCACAGGTACGCCGCAATCATTTTCGCGAGGTGGCCCGGCGTGTTCTGCAGGCGCAAACACCCGCACAGCGCGCACTGCTGCAGGCTTATGTGGACGGCGTCAATGCCGGCCTTGCCGCGTTGACAGCGCGCCCCTGGGAATATCAGTTGCTGCGCGTGGCGCCGGAGCCTTGGCAGCCAGAAGATAGCCTGTTGTGCATCTACTCCATGTGGCTGGACCTGCAGGATCACGACGCCAACATCGACCGCAGCTTGCGGGCCTTGCGTGAGGCCACCGGTGAAGCGGGTTTCGGGTTTTTGGGTGGTTTGGCACAGCGTGGCGATGCAGCCCTGGATGGCAGCGTATTGCCTGAGGCAGCGCTGCCGGCGCAGTTGCCGGTGCCACGCCGCGCCGTTGCTACCGCGGCCGATCCGCTGGGCCTGCAGCCGCCGTTTGTGGCGGGCAGCAACAGTTTTGCCATTGCCGGTACGCGCAGCGCCAGTGGTCTGCCGGTGCTGGCCAATGACATGCATTTGGGCTTACGCGTGCCGCACATTTGGTATCGCGCGAGCTTGCAGTGGATTGATGCCAGCGGCGCATCGCGCCGAGTGGTGGGTGTGATGTTGCCGGGTATGCCGGCGATGGTGGTGGGCAGCAATGGCCATGTGGCTTGGGGGTTCACCAATTCCAATATCGATACGGTCGATGCTGTGCCGCTGGGTCCGCAGGATGTGGTGCACGAGCGGGTCGAAGAGATTCAGATCCGCGGCGCGCCGGCGCGCCAGTTGCGCTTGCGGGAATCTGCGCTGGGTCCGGTATTGACTGCAGCCGACGCGCCGCAGCAAGTGGCTTTGCGCTGGACGGCGCTGCAAGCCGAGGCCACCAACTTGCAGTTGGTCGATATGGAAAACAGCCAGAGCGTAGCGCAGGCCATGGAGGTTGCCCATCGCAGTGGTATCCCCAACCAGAACCTGTTAGTGGTCGATGAGGCCGGTCATGTCGGCTGGACGCTGACCGGAGCAATTCCCTTGCGCGACGGCCCGGGCTGGTTACCGCCGGCGCAGGTGCCCACGTGGATCGACCCGCCCGAGGGCCTGCTGTGGACGGCCAACAACCGCATTGTCGGCGGTGCGGCCTTGGCCCTGCTGGGTGATGGCGGCTATGACGGCTCGGCACGGGCTGCCTCGATCCGTGACGACTTACGCGCCCGCGCAGCGAGCGCACCACTGACCGAAACCGACCTGCTGGCCGTGCAGTTGGGCGATCGCGCCGCGCATTTGGACCCTTGGCGTGACCTGTTGTTAGGCGTGCTCAATAACGCGTTTGTCGCGGGCAATCCGGGCCGGCAGGCGCTGCGCGAGGCAGTGCAGTCTTGGCAGGGCCATGCCAGCGTGGATTCGGTCGGCTATAGGGTGCTGCGCAGCTTCCGGTCGCAGGCCGCACAGCGTGCGCTGGGGCCGTGGGTGCGCGCCACGCAGGCCGTGTATGCGGATGCGAACCTGGGCCGGCTGCGACCTGAAACCGCCGCGCTGCGGCTGTTGCAGCAGCAGCCTGCAAGTCTGCTTGATCCAGCCTATGCCAGCTGGCAGACACTGCTGCAGCAGTCTGCCGATGCCGTGTTGCAGGAGGCCGGTGGCAGTGCTGAGTCGGTCAAGACCTGGACCTGGGGCCGCTATAACGTGTTGGCGATGCGCCACCCGCTATCGGCCGCGCTGCCCAACTTCATTGGCCAGTGGTTGGACATGCCTGCCGAGCAGCAAGCCGGCGATAGCGATATGGCACGCGTGGCGCGCCCCACCAGCGGCGCGTCACAGCGTCTGGTGGTGTCTCCGGGACGGGAAGAGCAGGGGCTGTTGCACCTGCCCGGTGGCCAGAGTGGTCACCCGCTATCGCCGTATTTTCGAGCCGGTCATGAGGCTTGGGCCAAGGGGGCACCCGCGCCGCTGCTACCCGGTGCAACGCGTTGGATCCTGACCCTGCAGCCCTAACGCGGAGTTGCAGATCAATCGTTGGCGTCGTCGCCGTCTTCTTCGTCGGGCTGCACCTGTGAGGGCAGTCGTTTGCCGGTCGAGGGCGTCACGCCCAGCGACAGCAGCTTGCCTGCCAGCTTGGTCGCGTTGCCCGGTCCGCTGCGCAATTGACCCAACGCCTTGTCATAGGTCTGTTGTGATTTCTTGAGTGCGTCGCCGATCTCAACAAACGAATCGGCAAAGCCCACCAGCTTTTCGTATAGCTTGCGGCCGGTCTCGGCGATTTCTTCAGAGCCTTTGCGACGCTTCTCGAAAACCCACATGCCTTGGATCAAGCGCACGACTGCCATCAGTGTAGTAGGCGTTACCAGTACGATCTTGCTCTTCCAGGCGTCTTCGTACAGCGCCGGCTCACGGGTTAAAGCACTCAGCAGCGCCGCTTCAACCGGCACGAACATCAGTACAAAGTCGACGGTGTTGAGGTCTTTGGAACCAGTGTAGTTGCGCGCTTCAAGTCCCTTGATGTGCTGGCGTAGCGACAGCAGGTG
>CANFSB010000052.1 GCA_947449495.1 Pseudomonadota bacterium | reverse complement strand
GCGTCGAGGATCGATTCGCCGTCCTCAACATGGCCTGCAGGTTGATTAAGCACTACGCGTCCGCCGATGGTTTCCTCGACCATGAGGAACAGCCCATTACGAGCCACGATGGTTGCTACGGTAAGGTCGGGGCGCCAGCGCATGACGACAGTATAGACGTGCGGCTGCCTTTAACTGGCAACCGCAACCTCTTGGTCCTCGCGAAGGGGCGCGCTGCCCATCCACATCTGGTCGAACTGCTGCAGATGCAATCGGGCAACAGAGGTGTGATTGAAGCCAGCGATCCCGTCCCACTCGCGCACCTGAGGGCGATAGACAATCGACTTGTCGTCGGCAATGAGCATTGCGCATTCCAAGTTCCGCAGCGCAGGGGCGACAGGCCGCAGCTCCATGAAGGTGGTCAATCTGCGTGACATGGCCAGCAGTTTGCTGTTGCTACCGGCCTGATTAATTGGCTCCTGCATCAGCACCCGAACTCGCGAATAGCTGCGCGCCAGCAAAAAAGCTTTCAGCACATCTAGAAACAGCTTGTCTTCATACAGCTGCGGCTCCAGCTGCGAGGTATAGATCGACAGCACGCGCTTGGCGGTGTTGGCAGCGCGCACGGTGGCCGCAAGCACTTCTTCAAAGCTTGTGAGCATGAGCAGTGGTTCATCGGTGCCAGCGGCGGCCAGCACTTCGCCGGCTGCCAATGTATCGATGACCTGTTGGGATTCGCCAGGCTGCATGAAACCACTCCACGGATTTGATCTACGTGCGAGATGGTAGTGAGCGGTCGCGCCGGCAAGACTCGACCGGTTCACGTTTTTAGACGTCAGTCGCGGGGTCGCAGTGCCAGCGTGGTGGCCAGACCAATATAAGTGGCCGGTGTTAGCGCTGCCAGCCGCTCGCGCTGTTCAGCAGCTATCGGCAGGCTGCCGATGAAGTCCACCAACAAATTGCGATCGATAGGCCGGCCGCGTGTGAAGTCTTTAAGCAGCTCGTAGCCGTTTGGCACGCCTTGAGCTCGTAACACAGTTTGAACAGCTTCCCCCAGCACTTCCCAGGCACTATCCAAGTCACGGGCAATACGCGCTTCGTCGGGCGCAATCTTGGACAGCCCGCGCAATGCCGACCGCCAGGCCAGCAGTACATGCCCCAAAGCCACGCCCAAGTTTCGCAGCACCGTGGAGTCGGTAAGGTCGCGCTGCCAACGGGAAATGGGCAGCTTGTCTGCAAAGTGACGCAGCAATGCGTTGGCGATGCCCAGGTTGCCCTCGGCATTTTCAAAGTCGATGGGGTTGACCTTGTGCGGCATGGTGGACGAGCCCACTTCGCCAGCCACCGGCCGTTGCCGCAGATAGCCCAGTGAGATGTAACCCCACAGGTCCCGGCACAGGTCGATGCCAATCGTGTTGGCGCTGGCCAGTGCATCGCAGTATTCGGCTACGCAATCGTGTGGCTCAATTTGGGTGGTGAGCGGGTTCCACTCCAGACCGCAGCGCTCGACAAACGACTGGCTCAGGGCCAGCCAGTCGGCGTCCGGCACAGCCACGATATGGGCGTTGAGGTTACCTACAGCTCCATTCCATTTGCCCAGCAGGCTCACGTCGGCCAGCCGCCGGCGTGCGCGGCGCAGTCGCGCCTCGACGTTGGCGAACTCTTTGCCCAGCGTAGTCGGGGTGGCGGTCTGGCCATGGGTGCGGGCCAGGAGTGGCAAGGTCGCATGGCGCAGCGCATTGGCCTGCAGTTCGCCGATGACCTGATCCAGTAGCGGCAGCAGCACGCTATGGCGCGCACGCGCCAGCAACCGGCCATAGCTGAGGTTATTGATGTCCTCTGAAGTACACCCAAAATGCACCAGTTCAAGCAGCGCAGGGGAGGCGCCGGCGGCGGCCAACTTGTCGCGCACGTAATACTCGACAGCCTTCACGTCGTGATTGATGCGGCTCTCGGTCAGCTTGACCGCAGCGGCGGCATCCGGACCCGGATCTTCGGCTAATTGCTGCAGGCAGGCGGCCAACGCTGGGGTCAGCGGCTGCGGCAGCACCGTGGGCAGGTGTTCTGCCAGGTGCAGCAACCACAGTGCCTCGACCCGGGTGCGTTCGCCGATCAGCGCTGCCTCCGAAAACAAGGCCGCCAGTGGCCGGGTTGCGGCCTGATAGCGACCGTCAACGGGAGACAAAGCGTGCAATGCACTCGGATCCATGCGGGGCCTGCGTAAGGGGAACTTGGCCTACAATGATACCGCAGCGCCACCCACCTACAGGGCCGACCGCATGGAGATGACGGACTTTTGCGCTGATGTCCCCCCGTCCTTGCGCACCCGACTGGCGCAATCGCAGCCGCAGCACGATCCGCTGTACTGGCGCCTCGCAGGTCAGCGGGTCATTGATGCTGATCCACGCATCCGTGCGTTGCTGCCGGCCGAGCCGCGTGCCGCTGCAGTGCTAGTGCCGATGGTGCATGGCGATCAGGGCACCGGCATCCTGCTGACGGTGCGCGCCGCGGGCTTGCGCCATCACGCCAATCAAATTTCCTTCCCGGGTGGACGTATTGAGGCAGGCGACGCCGATCCGGCCGCGGCTGCACTGCGGGAGGCTCAAGAAGAAATCGGTCTGCAGGCAATGCAGACGCAAGTGTTGGGGTATCTGCCCGACCATGTGGTGTTCACCGGCTATCGCATCACGCCCGTGGTGGCCTGGGTTGGCGGTGCGTTGCAGCTGCGTCACGATCCAGCCGAAGTCGCTGACAGCTTCCTTCTGCCGCTGTCGGTACTGCTGTCTGGCTCACACGAGGTAGCTGCAGTGCGCCATTTGGCTGGCGTTCAGGTGCCCTCGCGTGACATCCATTATGGTGATCACCGTATCTGGGGTGCGACAGCGGGCATTCTGATGTGCCTGCGGCACCTGTTGCTTGATGAGGAACTGGCATGACTGAGAGCGCGTTGGAACGATTGTTGGGTGTGATGCGCCGGCTACGGGACCCGCAGGGCGGCTGTCCCTGGGATCTGGAGCAAACTTGGCGCTCACTGGCACCCTTTACCCTTGAAGAGGCTTATGAGGTGGTCGAGTTGCTCGAGCGCGACCAACTCGATGCGCTCAAAGATGAATTGGGAGATCTGCTGTTTCAGGTGGTGTTCCTGTCGCAGATGGCCGCCGAAGAGGGTCGTTTTACCTTTCAGGACGTGGCTGCAGCCATAGCCGACAAATTGACGCGACGCCATCCGCATGTGTTTGGTGATGCCAGCGCTGATGGCGATCTGGATCAACGCTGGGATGCACTCAAAGCCAGCGAGCGTCAAGCCCGCGGCCAACACGGAATACTCGACGATGTGCCGCTTGCGCTGCCGGCGCTCAATCGCGCCATGAAACTGGGCAAGCGCGCGGCACGGGTGGGTTTTGATTGGCCTGATGCCCAGGGTGCACGCACCAAGGTCATGGAAGAGCTGGTGGAGTTTGATGCCGCCATCGCCAGTGGTTCAGCAGCACAGATGCAAGAGGAGCTTGGCGATCTGCTGCTGGCGCTGAGCAGTTGGGCGCGGCATCTACAGCTGGATCCGGAAACCGCGCTGCGTCAGGCCAATCGCAAGCTTGAGTTGCGCTTTGCGCACATGGAGCAGTTGGCCGCACAGCAGGGTGAACAACTCGGATCGTTGACTGCGCAGCGCTGGGATGAGTTGTGGCTACAGGCCAAGCATGCAGTGGTTGCCAGCGAGGGAGCAGGCTGATGCGCGTTCTGGTTGTCGAGGATGAGCCGGCATTGCGCGAGAGCCTGCGCTCACGTCTGGTGGCGACGGGTGCTGTGGTCGACGTGGCCGCCGATGGCGAAGAGGGCCTGCATTTGGGACTTGAGTACCCCATCGATGTGGCGATCATCGATCTAGGTCTGCCGCGATTGCCGGGTTTGGAACTCATCCGTCGCTTGCGTGCCGGCGAACGCCGGTTTCCGATTCTGGTGTTGACCGCGCGCGATGGTTGGCAAGAAAAAGTTCAAGGCCTGGAAGCCGGTGCCGACGACTATGTGGCCAAGCCCTTTCATTTCGAAGAGGTGCTGGCGCGCTTGCAGGCCTTGCTGCGCCGCAGTGGAGGTTGGGCCAGCGCCATGCTGCGCTGCGGTCCGGTAGCACTCGACACACGCTCCCAATCGCTGACAGTCAACGAATTGCCGGTCGAACTGACCTCATTTGAATACCGCATTCTCGAATATCTGATGCTTCGCGCCGGTGAGGTGATCTCTAAGGCCGATCTCACGGATCACCTGTATCAAGAAGACGCAGAACGTGACAGCAATGTCATCGAAGTCTTGATGGGTCGCCTGCGACGCAAACTCGACCCGGATGAAACGCTGCACCCGATCGAAACGCTGCGCGGACGCGGCTATCGGTTGGCGTTGCCGCGGGCCCCATGCTGACACTGGGCATGACTCTTTCCGTTCGTCAGCGATTGTTGTTGTCAGGATTGCTGCCCTTGCTGTTGTTGCTGGGCGGCACGGCCTTTCTGCTCGATCTGCGCTTTCGCACCCTCAGTGAAGCGTCGCTGCGAGAGCAGCTGGATTCGCAGTTGGTAGCACTGATAGCTGCCTCCGATCCGGATGAGGCCGGGCGCGTCAATCCGGTAATCGAGGATGCAGAGTCGCGTTTGGCCTTGCCCCAGTCGGGCTTGTATGCGCGAGTGGTCAACCGTTTGGATAGGGTGGTGTGGCTGTCGCCTTCCGCAGAGGGCATAGACATCGCATTCGGGTTGCCCCTGATGCCTGGCGAACGCAGTTTTCGCTATTTGGATGTACCTGGTCGCGGCAGTCATGCCGCGGTGTCTCGCGGCCTGCGATGGGAAGATGCTCGGCGTCGGCGCATCGACCTTACTTTTACGGTGATCGCCAGTCTCGATCCCTTGCAAGTGCAGCTGCATAACTTCCGGCGTGAACTGCTTGGCGTGTTTGCGCTGTTGGGTGTGTTGCTGTTGTTGGTCGGTGCAGTGGCCCTGCGGTGGGCGCTGCGACCGCTGCGCAATCTCGCCGGACAGATCACTGCAGTTGAGACCGGCCAAGGAGATCGCCTCGACGGCACCTGGCCGCAGGAATTGCGCGGCGTT
The DNA here is from genome assembly GCA_947449495.1 of Pseudomonadota bacterium. Classification (GTDB taxonomy): domain Bacteria; phylum Pseudomonadota; class Gammaproteobacteria; order Steroidobacterales; family Steroidobacteraceae; genus ZC4RG30. Next base: position 10,263 of record CANFSB010000052.1, on the reverse strand, counting down.
GTCACCAACCTCAATGCATTGCTGCAGGGCGAGAGAGCCCGCATCACTCGCTATCGCGACACGCTGGGTAACCTAGCGCACAGCCTCAAAACGCCGTTAGCAGTGGTACGCGCCAGCATCGATCGCCGTGCAGACGCGCAGGCCGACACGATCAATGCACAGATCGACACGATGGCTGCGCTGGTCGATCACCACTTAAAGCGTGCGGCCAGTGGTGGTGTGACAGTGGGTCAACGCGCTGTGGCGTTGCTACCGGTTGCACAGGATCTGCGCAGTGCATTGCTCAAAGTGCACGCCACCAAGGATCTGTCCATCGAATTGGCCATCGACGAAAGTCTGCAATTTCTTGGCGAGCGTGACGATTTATATGAGTTGTTGGGCAACCTGATGGACAACGCTAGCAAGTGGTGCATTGGCAGGGTGCGGGTGCGCGCGACGACAGGTGAGCTTGGCCGGTTGCTGTTACAGGTTGAGGACGATGGCCCGGGCATCCCGGAGCAAGACCGGCAGCGTGTACTGCAGCGCGGCGTCAGGGCCGACGAGCGCATTCCAGGGCATGGCCTGGGGTTGGCCATGGTGCAGGCGCTGGTTGACGACTACGGGGGCAGCCTTGTTTGTGCGGTATCTGACCTTGGCGGAGCAAGCTTGCAGCTGCAGTTGCCCTCCGGTTGAGCCCAAGGTCTTTTGCGCCACTGCGGCTGCGTCTGTACCATCTTCCCCATGCAATCATCTGAATCTATGTCCTGGCGTCCGGCCAGTTGGCAGTCCCGCAAGGCCCTGCAGCAACCCACCTATGCCGACCAAGCGGCCCTGGAGGGCGCTGTAGGTCAATTGTCCAAGCTTCCACCGCTGGTGGTCTCCTGGGAGATAGAGGCGCTGCGAGAGCGTCTGGCGGCTGCCCAGCGGGGCGAGCAGTTCCTATTGCAGGCCGGCGATTGCGCCGAAAGCTTGGCCGAATGCGAATCAGATCGCATTGCCAAACAGCTCAAAGTCATCCTGCAACTTAGCCTGGTGTTGTTGCACGGCCTCAAAAAACCAGTCATCCGTGTTGGCCGCATGGCGGGTCAATATGCAAAGCCGCGCTCGGCCGACACCGAAACCCGCGATGGTGTGACGCTGGCCTGCTATCGCGGTGACATAGTCAATCGTCCGGAGTTCACTCCCGAGGCCCGCGAGCCTGATCCGCAGCTGTTGTTGCGCGGTTACGAACGCGCCGGGCTGACGCTCAACTTTGTTCGAGCGCTCATCGATGGCGGCTTTGCCGATCTGCATCACCCCGAATACTGGGACCTGGGCTTTTTGCACCATTCGCCGCTGCGGGTCGCGTACGAGCGGATCGTGCGTGACATCGGTGACTCGCTGGACTTCTTCCATGCACTGAGCGGCTCACAGGTACACGAGGCTAGGCGCGTGGACTTCTATGCGAGCCACGAAGGCTTGCATCTAATGTACGAGCAGGCGCAGACACGCTTCATTCCACGCTCACAGCGTTGGTACAACCTGTCTACGCACATGCCGTGGATCGGCCTGCGTACAGCGCAGCTCGATGGTGCGCACGTTGAATATTTCCGTGGTATCTCCAATCCTATCGGCGTCAAAGTCGGTGCGGCCATGGACGATGCGTGGTTGCAGGAATTGGTTACCACGCTTAATCCGCAGAACCAGCCCGGGCGCCTGACTCTCATTCATCGCTTCGGTGCGCGCGATATCGAAAAGTCGCTGCCGCGCCTCATCAATGCAGTGCGGGCCACCGGCCACAGTGTGCTGTGGGTCTGCGATCCCATGCATGGCAACACGGAAAGCACCAAAAGCGGTGTTAAAACCCGCCGCCTCGAAAACATTCAGCAAGAGTTGGAGTTGGCCTTCCAGATCCATGCAGCGCACGGTTCTGCCTTGGGTGGCGTGCACCTGGAGATGACCGGTGAGGACGTCACCGAATGCACCGGTGGCGCGCGCGGGCTATCTGATGCGGATCTGGCGCGCGATTACCGCACGCAGGTCGATCCGCGACTCAACTACGAGCAGGCGCTCGAGCTGGGCATGATGATTGCCGAGCGCAGCAAGAAGGTCCGGCTGCCCTGAGTTTCGATGGCCGCCATTTCGCGGCCAGCCTGCCTCGCAGGCCGGGCGTGTACCGTATGTACGATCGCCCTGAGGGCGGCGACAAGGCCTTGCTCTATGTGGGCAAGGCCGCCAGCCTGCGCGACCGTGTCGGCAGCTATTTTCAACAGACCCGTCAGGCGCCCAAGGTCGAGGCGCTGGTGCGGCTCATCCGCCACATCGAAGTCACGGTCACCTCGTCCGAGACTGAAGCGCTGCTGCTTGAATACAATCTCATCAAGCAACACCGGCCGCGCTTCAACATCATCCTGCGCGACGACAAAACGTTTCCCTACATAGAATTGTTGCCACACGAGTTCGAGCGGCTTGCACTGCATCGTGGACCGCGCAGCGCCAAGGGCCGCTACTTCGGTCCGTTTCCAGATGGCCATGCAGTGCGGCGGACGCTGCATCAGTTGCAGGCCATGTTCAAACTGCGCAACTGCCGCGACAGCTATTTTGCCAACCGCTCACGGCCCTGCCTGCAACACCAGATCGGCCGCTGCAGTGCGCCCTGTGTCGGGCTCATCCAACAAGATGACTATGCTCGTGATGTGGCAGCAGCCGTGCTGGTTCTGGAAGGTCGCAGCAGCGAGCTCAATGATTTGATCGAGCAGCGCATGACGGCTGCTGCGCAAGCGCTGGACTTTGAAACTGCGGCCACACTGCGTGATCAGTTAGCAGCGCTACGCAAGCTGCAGGCAACTCAAGTTGTCACGTCGGAGACCGATCGCGATCTGGATGTGTTTGGTGTTGCAGGGGAGGCCGGTGACTGGTGTATCAGTGTGCTGCTGATCCGTGGCGGCCGCATCTTGGGCACCACTGCGTATTTTCCACGCAATCCGGGAACTCCCGAGGAAACTCTCGCCAGCTTTCTGTTGCAGCACTACGCTCGCGAGCAAGTGCCACCTGTGGTGTTGATGGATCGCGAGCTGCCCGATGCCGCAGCAGTAGAAGAAGCATTGCGTAACAGCCATGACAGCATTGTCCGGTTGCAGCACGGTCTGCGCGCCACACCGCTGCGCTGGGCGCGTATGGCACAGGACAACGCAGTGCAGGCTTTAGCCAGTCGCGCGGCGCGTCGCGAAGATGCCAGTGAGTTGTTGCAGGCCTTGGCTCAGGCATTGCAGTTGAGCCACACGCCGCAGCGTCTGGAATGCTTCGACATCAGCCATACCAGTGGCGAGGGCACCGTTGCCTCCTGTGTGGTCTATGGTCCTGAGGGCGCGCTGCGTAAGGAATATCGCCGCTTTAATATTGAAGGCGTGGTGGGCGGCGATGACTACGCAGCCCTGGCCCAAGCCGTTCGCCGACGCTTTACTCGCATCAAAGACGGCGAATCTCCCTGCCCTGACGTGTTGTTTATCGATGGCGGGGCAGGGCAGTTGGCCGCCGTGCTGCCAGAGTTACAGGCCTTGGGTTTTGATCAGCAATGTGTGGTGGGCGTGTCCAAGGGCGCAGACCGTAAGCTAGGTCAAGAGCGTTTGCACCGGCCCGGGGAACAATATCCTGTTGTGCTGGCAGCCGATTCGCTGGCCCTGCGGGTCATCCAGCGCGTCCGCGATGAGGCGCATCGGTTTGCCATCGCCGGGCATCGCAAACGACGTGCGCGCCGCTATCAAGAGTCCATTTTGGAGACAGTTCCAGGCCTAGGGCCAGCCAAGCGACGCGAACTGTTGCGACATTTTGGCGGTTTGCAAGGTGTGTTGCGTGCCGGGGCTCAAGACCTTGCTGCTACCAAGGGAATCGGCGCGGCTCTTGCGCAGGTGATCTATGATCACTTGCATCCCGGTGCGTAACCCTGCGCATCACAGGCCACGGATCCCCCTCGCATGCGCTTCAACCTTCCCAACGTGCTCACTTGGCTGCGCATCCTGGCTATCCCAGCCGTAGTGGTGCTGTTCTACATGCCGGCGCCTTGGTCAGACCCCGCTGCTGGATTGTTGTTTGCCGCCGCTGCCATCACCGATTCACTGGATGGCTATTTCGCACGGCGCATGGGTCTGACATCCCAGGTAGGCGCCTTTCTCGATCCAGTGGCAGATAAGCTCATCGTCGCTGTGGCACTGGTTCTTTTGGTCAGTAAAGATCCCGGCATGCTGATGACGCTGACCGCAGCGGTGATCATCTGTCGCGAGATTGCCATCTCTGCTCTGCGTGAATGGATGGCAGAGCTGGGGGAGCGCAAGCGCGTGGCCGTCTCGTCATTGGGCAAATGGAAAACCATCATGCAGATGACGGGGCTGTCGTTTCTTCTGTATCGCGCGCCATTGTTTGGAATCGACTGTTATGCAGTCGGTATGGTGCTGACCGTCGTCGCCGCCATACTCACGCTGGTATCCATGACTGCTTATCTGCAAGCAGCATCGCCAATGTTTCGTGAAGACAAATGACTTTGGTGCTTGACTTGTGTGGCTAGCTGAATACAATTTCGCCCTCTCCCGAGCGGGAATAGCTCAGTTGGTAGAGCGCAACCTTGCCAAGGTTGAGGTCGCGAGTTCGAGCCTCGTTTCCCGCTCCATTCTTTAGATTCCGGACCAACCCGGAAGAACGCGCCGGCGCCAACCCGGTTAGCACACTGGCTAGGTGGCAGAGTGGTCATGCAGCGGCCTGCAAAGCCGTGTACGCCGGTTCGATTCCGACCCTAGCCTCCACCCTTTAGAAGATTGAGTCGTTGGCGCATCGGCCACTAGTGGCTTGGCGTGGGTTAAAACTACCTTTTCACTAAATACATCCATTATGGTAGTTTCCGCAGGCAAGCCGTCTTGGCTGGCGAGAGTTGGGAGTCTGGTTGAAAAAAGTTCTGCTGCGCGTCATGCCACTAGCCGGCATCGTGCTCGGTTGCAGCAGTGTCTTCGCTCAAAACAGCCCGGAACCTCGGGCTATGCAGCAGCCCAACCAAACGCTGCAATCGGTGCCCTCGGCGCCGTTACAAGCCCCAAACGTAACCTTGTCTTCGGATCGCGCGCCCTTACCGCAGTCTGCGGTCAGGCTCAAGGCGCGCAGCTTCAACGTAAAAGGCGTCACCGTATTCAAGGCGTCAGACCTACAAAAGCGCCTCGCCTCACTCACAGGCCGCGAGATCGGCAGTAGCGAGTTACAAGAAGTCCTCGACCGGATCCGCGAGCGCTACGCCAGTGCTGGCTATCTGCTCACCGACGTCTACTTCCCCCGCCAGAGCTTTTCGGCGAGCGGCGGCATGGTAGATGTTGAAGTGGTTGAAGCCCGCGTCGGCTCGGTACGGGTCGAGATGGCCGACGACGTGCCCGTCAACGGCAACTACGTCAACAACCTGTTTGATCACTATCTCAAGCCGGGCATGCTCATCACCGAGCGACGTCTCGACGCACCTTTGCTTGTGCTGCGCGACGTGCCAGGTATTACAGCTGCAGCAACGATTGTCCCCGGTGCTTCGCCGGGCACTTCTGACGTAGTGGTCAAAGTCAGTGCACGCGGACGCAAATGGAAAACCCTTGCCGGTGCAGACAACTTCGGTACACCGACGGTGGGCGAATATCGCGTCAGCGCGACGGGCAGTGTCGATAACCTGCTGCAGCGCGGCGACACTGTGTTGGCGAGTGTTCAGGCTGCCAGTCAAAGTGGCACCTTGCTCTATCGGCTCAGCTACAAAGTTGGCCTGGGCAGTGCCGGGGGAGAGTTGGGTCTCTCGCTAATGCGCAGCGAGTATGTGCTGGGCGGTGACTTTGCTGCGCTGGGCGCGTCCGGCACAGCCGATGTGCTGTCACTGAACTGGACGCAACCGCTGCTGCGCAGTCGCAGTAGCAACTTATATGTACAAGTCGGCGCCGATGCCAAACGTCTCACCGACAATCTTGGTGTCACGGGTCTGATGCCGCAGCGTGACGTGGTCACCGGTCATCTTTCGCTAGTAGGCAATATCAGTGATGGTGGCCTACTGGCTGGTGGCGTAACGCGCTATGGCGCGCAGCTCACGTATGGATCGCTATCCATCAAGGACGCGTCAAGCCTTGCCGCCGATCAATCATTGTTTGGCGGTCGCACAAACGGTGCCTTTTTCAAGGGCAACCTGGATATGCAGCGCATCGAGTTTCTCAGCTCGCGCAGTTCTGTGTTGTTCACGCTGTCCAGCCAATTTGCCTCCCACAACCTCACCTCGGCCGAGAAACTGGGGCTCACCGGCGCCACTGCAGTGCGTGGTCTGCGCGGTGATGCAGCATCGGTGGTAGATGAGGGTGTTGTGGGCTCACTCGAGTATCGCTATCTGATGCCCTTTATGCCTGCCGACAGCTGGCTGCAGGCCAGAGTGTTCTATGACTATGGCATCGGCATTTTGGATAAGCGGCGCGACGCCACCACCTACGCTCCGCTAGTCAATGAGCCCAATCAGGTCAGCTTCGATTCCTTGGGTTTGGGATTCTCCGCCGCGCTGCGCGATCGGTTTAATGCCGCATTCTGGGCCGCAAAACCGCTGCGTGAGCCAGCCATTCGCAGCGAAGGCGACAGCGCAACACGCGTCTGGTTCTCGCTGCAGTACTCCTACTGACTGTGTTCGCAGCCAAGGTCAGCAATATGCACACAGCACAGCACTCCAACGGATATCAGCACATTGCCGGCGCGGTGCGGCAAGCCATTAATGCGTGGCGCCAGCGCCTAGGTATGCCCCATCTGGCTGTGCTAGCAGGCGGTCTGTTGGTGGCGCCGGCTGCCTTGGGCTTGCCTACGGGTCAGCAGGTAGTGGCTGGCAGTGCCACCACCAGCACGCCCGTAGCTGGCAGCCTGCTGATCAACCAGACCAGTCAAGCCGCGATACTCAATTGGCAGTCGTTCAATATTGCCGCGGGTGAGAAGGTGCAGTTCCTGCAGCCCAACTCGGCCTCGGTTGCACTCAACCGGGTGTTGGGCAACGACCCCTCGCGCATATTTGGCAGTCTCTCGGCCAACGGACAGGTTTTTCTGCTCAATCCGAACGGCGTGCTGTTTGCGCCCGGATCGCGTATCGACACCGGCGGGTTGGTCGCAAGCACCCAATCGATCAGTGATGCCGATTTCATGGCCGGCCGCTATCAGTTCACCGGCGTCGGCAATGGCGAGGTGCGCAATCAAGGCAGCATCAATGCACTGCCTGGCGGCTATGTACTGCTAAGCGGTCGTCAGGTCAGCAACGACGGCGACATCAGTGCGCCACGTGGCAGTGTGGGTTTGATCGCGGGTGATCGCGTCACGATGGATCGTGCCGGTGATGGCATGGTGCGCTTTTCTGTGGATGCCGCTGCGGTAGACGCGCGGGTGGCCAATGCCGGGCGCATTACCGCCGACGGCGGGCGTATTGCGTTGCTGGCTTCGGCAGTCAATGGCGCATTGGCCACCGTGGTCAACCAAAGTGGCCAGCTACGTGCCAACAGCATCTCAGAAGCCAACGGCATCATCACGCTGGGTGGTGGCGAATCGGGCACGGTCAGCGTGACGGGCAGCGTTACCGCTGCCGGTGATGACGCCGGCGAGCAAGGCGGTCAGATCCGTGTGCTGGGCGATCGCGTTGGGTTGTTCGCCGGTGCAGCGCTGGATGCCACCGGCACAGCAGGCGGTGGTCAGGTGCTGGTGGGCGGCAACTTGCAGGGCAAGGGCCCCGAGCAGAACGCCAGCTATGCGTATGTGGATGCCAGTGCGCGTATCGATGTCAGCGCGACTGCAGTAGGCGATGGTGGCAAAGCCATCGTCTGGTCAGACAGAGGCACTCAATTTGCGGGCGGTGTCGATGCGCGTGGTGGCGCTGCCGGTGGCAATGGAGGCTTTGTTGAGGTCTCGGGCCGTGATCACCTGAGCTTCGCCGGCACCTCGGACCGCAGTGCTATCGCAGGCCGTGCAGGTACGCTGCTGCTCGATCCCACCAATTTGACCATCGATAATTCCAGTGACGGCAATATCAATGCCGGCACGCCGTTTGCGCCCACCGCGGCGCCCTCGGTGCTCACGTGGAACAGCATCAAGTCCAGTCTCGCTGGCGGTAACGTCGTGGTGACGACAGCCGGCACGCCTGAAAGCGGCGAGGCCGGTGACATCACCGTTGCGGCAGCCAGCGGTGACCTGACCAGCGGCAATTCGCTGACACTGCGTGCAGCCGGCAGTCTCGGTTCCATCAACGTTAATGCCGCTATCACCAACACTGGAGCGGGCGCGCTATCGCTGGAAGCCGACGGTGGGATTGCTCTCGACGCGGCTATCACGTTGGGCGGCAATCTATCCTTGGCCACTCAGGGTGCGTTAACGCAGAGTGCCCCGCTGAATGTCGGCGGCACCACCACCTTGACCGGTGGCGCACAGTCCTTGCTGCTCACTAATGCAGGGAATCTTTTCGCCGGCGCAGTGTCGGCCAGTGGCAGCAACATAAGCCTGCGAGACAGCGGTGCTTTGAAGCTCGGCACCTGGATCACCAGCGGCAATGTCTCGCTTAATGCCGGCGGAGCGTTGACGCAGACTGGCACACTATCCATTGCCGGCAACACCATCATCACAGCGGTCGGCAACGACGTCACGCTGACCAATGCGGGCAATCATTTCACCGGTGCCGTCAGCGTCAGTGGCCGCGATGTCGCGCTGCAGGATTCGGCAGCGTTGGTGCTCAACACCAGCAACATCACCGGTGCCGCCACGGTGCGTGCCGATGGGGGTTTGAGTCAGGTGGGTGCTGTACTGGTAAGCGGTTCCACTTCCATTACCGCCACCGGTCAAGCCGTATCGCTGCCCAATGCTGGCAACAATTTCGGCGGTGCGCTGAGTCTCGCTGCCAAAGACGTCATCGTCACCGATACCAACGCGCTAGCTTTGGGTGCATCGACCATAACGGGTGATGCGACGTTGAGTGCCGGTGGTGCCATCACGCAGACCGGTGCCTTGAATATCGCTGGCAATACGACAGTCACTGCCACTGGTCAGACGGTCACCCTGACGAACGCCGCCAACGATTTTGCCGGTGCGGTCGGCGTGGTCGCCAAAGATGTGAACCTCACTGACGTCAACGCCCTGGCGCTGGCTGCCAGCACTCTCAGTGGTTCGGCAACTCTTGCCGCCAGCGGTCCTGTTACCCAAACCGGCGCACTGGTCGTTACAGGCCTAACGTCAGTCAATGCTGCTGGCCAAGCGGTGACCTTGGCCAACAGCAGCAATGAGTTTGGCGGTGCCGTCAGCGTCACTGCGGCCAGCCTGAGTCTGCGCGACGTCTCGGCGTTGGTCTTGGGCACCTCCACGATCAGCGGCAATGCCACGCTTCTGGCAGGTGGTGCCTTGACGCAGACCGGAGCGTTGTCGATCGGCGGCACCACGGGAATCACGGCCACCGGTCAGAACGTCACGCTCAACAACGTCAGCAATAACTTTGTCGGTGCGGTAAGTACCACGGCAAACAGCCTTACGCTGGCTGATGCCAATGCACTCGTACTGGGTGCTTCAACACTCGGCAGCACGCTGTCCGTCACTAGCGGTGGTGCGCTGACCCAATCCGGTGCACTCACAGTAGCCGGCACAACGACGCTCAGTGCCGTGGGCCAGGACATCACCCTCACCAACGCAGCCAACGATTTTACCGGTGCAGTGGCGATCGCAGCCCGCAATGCCAGCCTCACCGATACCAATGCATTGTCACTAGGGGCTTCCACCATAACAGGCGCTGTTGTTGCGTTGGCTGGTGGGGCTTTGACACAGACCGGCGCTGTGACGATCAGCGGTGCCGCAACACTCTCTGCAAGCGGTGGCGACCTTGCGCTGGACAATGCAGGCAATGATTTCCAAAGCACGGTCTCGGCAACCGGTGCTGCCGTCTCGCTGCGTGATGCCAACGACCTGAACCTTAGCGCACTGAACTCCGGCGCAAATAAAGCGGTGGCAGTGCGTGCGGGTGGACTGCTGACGTTGCCCGCAGCTGATATCAACACAGGAACTGCCGATCTGACCCTGGTCTCTGGCGGTTCATTCGCGACGCGGGGCTCACTGTCGGCTTCGGCGCTATCGCTGACTGCTGGCAATGGCATCACGCTGGCACATGACATAACAACTGTCAGCACACTGACTCTGGCTACGACCGATGCGGCTATCAACCAGACCGCAGGTGCGCTGCGAGTCGGCGGTGCAACCAGCGTAACCACGGGTACTGCGGACGCCTCACTAACCAGTGCCAACAACGACTTC
>CANFSB010000051.1 GCA_947449495.1 Pseudomonadota bacterium | reverse complement strand
CTGTTCACCCCCAACCTGGCCATCAACGGCTCGCGCGGCTCGGGTAACAACAGCCCGTCCTTCGCCATCCGCGGTATCTCCGGCGGCGGCGGCGCCACCAGCGAGCGCGGCGTGGCGCTGTACATCGACGACATCTTCGTGCCGCGTACTGCCGGTTCGGTCTTCAAGGTTTTCGATCTGGATCGCGTCGAAGTGCTGCGTGGCCCGCAGGGCACGCTGTTCGGTCGCAACAGTGAAGGCGGCGCGGTGCGCTTGATCACTCGTCAGCCGACCCGTGACTTCGATGCCTATGTGCGCACCAACATCGGCAACTTCAATCACTTTGACGCCGTCGGCATGGTCAACCTGCCGCTCAACGATCAATTCTTCCTGCGCATGCAGGCCGGTCATCTGCAAGAAGACGGCTACGTCACGCGCGGCACCCAGAAGATGGGCGGTGAAACCACCAACTTGGCCCGTGCACAGTTGCTGTACACGCCCAACTCAGATTTGAAAATCACCCTCAGCGGTATGTATAGCGATGCCAAGTCCAACGGCTCGCCCAACGTCATGCGCGCATGGGATATGAAGTCGGGCATTACCGGCGTACTGGAAGGCAACTACGCCGACTGGATCTCGGACTGGCTGGCCAGCGCCGGCCAAGCGCGCTTGGCTACTGTGAACGATTCGCGTCTGGTCAAGAGCGATCCGTATGCGGCACCGGACCTGTGCTTCCTCGACAATGCCAACCCGGACTTCGGCAAGGCCTGCGAGCAGCGCAACGACAGCCGCTACTACCAGTTTGATGCCAAGGTGAACTATCACGTCGGCGATCTGGCTGACATCACTTGGACCAATGGCTATGCAGCCATGGACCACCAAGGCGTCACCGACTGGCAGTTCCTGGGCACCGAGATCCGCCCGGACGTGGTCAAGTCTGTCGTCTACAACCAGGAAGTGCTGATCAACTGGCACCTGTTCAACAACAAGGTTGACCTCGTTACCGGGCTGAACTTCTTCCAAGAGAGCTCGTCGACCGACTCGTACATCGTCAATGCCAAGGGCACCAGCGTGTACAACGCCACACCGGTTGCCGGCTCGGGCGTCACCTGGGCGGGCGTTCCCAATGGCAACGGCTATGCCGGTCTGTACATTTCGGGTAATGGTGGCGTCGGCCAATTCACCCGTTCATGGGGTCAGTTCAACAGCCTGACTTGGCATGCCACCAGCAAGCTCAACCTGACTGCCGGCGCACGCGTGTCGATCGACAACAAGGACTATTCGGCAACCCGCCGTGCCGGTTCGGGTCCGACGCCGATCTGCACCACCATCGCCGGCAAGCCCTATTGCACCGGTGCTGCCAACGACTTTGCACCCACCTATGCCGGCTATCTGGGCGGTGGTTCGACTTCGGTCAGCAACAGCCACAGCTGGACCGAAGTGGACTGGCGCGGCACCGTGGACTACCACTTCACCGACGACATCATGGGCTATGCCACAGCGTCCAAGGCGTTCAAGGATGGCCAGTACAGCTACAGCATCTCGGCCGCTTCTTCGGGCCCTGTGCAAAGCGACGGCATCACCCCGATCGCCCCTGAGCGGGTGATGAATCTGGAAGCCGGTATCCGCAGCACCTGGCTTGACGGCCGCCTGCGCATCAACCCGACCGCCTATCGCATGGCCTGGACCAACCGTCAGTCGGCCCAGCAAACGGCCTGCACCTTGGCCACCGACCCGACCTGCCCCACCACGGGCTTTCGGATCATGACGGTGACCTCGGGCGATGTGGATGTGTACGGTGTGGAAGTCGATGCCCAGTGGGCCATCACCTCGAGCCTGTCGTTGGATGGTGCGTTCGGCACTACCAAATACGATGTGAAGGACCCGACGGCCAACAAGGGACCGTACCTGTTCCCCGACCAGCCGACGCCGACCTACAACATCGGTCTGACCTATAGCGTCCCGGGCACTGCCTTGGGCAACTTTACGGCCAACATCAACTACGCCTATCAGGGTCCGCAGCAGACCTACCCGGGTTCAGACACCTACCCGGTCAACACCATCGACTCAACCTATGAGTTGCCCAGCTATGGTCTGATCAACGCCCGCTTGCAGCTGACCACCACAGACCGCAAGAACGTCATCAGCCTGTATGCCAACAACCTGGCCAACAAGGTCTATGCGACCTATGCGACCAGCTTCGGTGGCGGCTACTGGGATGCCGGTGGCGGGTCGGTGACGGCACCGCCTACGGGTGTGGGCGCTGACCAGCGTTTTGCCCTGCAGTGGGTCATGGGTCGTCCGCGCGAATTCGGCGTGCAGATCCAGCACAACTTCTGAAGGTAATGGCAGCGGCTGGTCGGGCATACCCCGGCCAGCCGCCTGTCTCTCAAATCAGCGGCCCATCCAAGCCGCAAGCTGCTGCGCAATCAGCGCACCACTCTGGCGAGCCACATCCTGGCCGCCGACAAACAATCTCCAAGTCGACACGCCGCAGATGCCGTGGCACTTGGCCTATGGCCAACTGTGGCAAGCCCTCTGGAACGCATCCGTATTCATCCGCTGTCTGCTGTCACGATGATCGGGTATAGGTATGAGTTAACGCTGCATCCTGCAAGACCTAAGAGGAGACACATATGAGCCTGACTGCTGCAGATCTGGTGGCCGATGCCAAGACACGCATCCGCGAGATATCCGCCAACGAGTTGGCCGCAAGCGCCGCAAGCCGCGTACTAATTGATGTGCGGGAGCCTGCAGAATTTGCCACCGGTCATCTGCTTGGTGCCGTCAATATCCCGCGTGGTTTGCTGGAGTTTGAAATTGCAGCGCACCCAGCCGTAGCCAACGTCACCGAGCCTGCATTGGCTGATAAGCAGCGCGCACTTGTGATCTACTGCGCAGCCGGCGGCAGGGCTGCCTTGGCAACCGATATATTGCAGAAAATGGGCTTTACCGACGTCGTATCGATACGTGGCGGGATCAGGGCCTGCATCGATGCCAATATGGGTATGTCGACCCACAGTTAAACCGGTAAGCCACCCCATTAAAGACGCAACGGTTGGAACCTTTTGTGCCGGGCGCGGTCTGAAACCAATTATCGTCGGCTCACTGGACAATCTCATGGCCAAGAAAAAGACATCCGCTGCTGCACGGGCTCCGGGCAGGCCGCGCTCCGACGCATCCCGCGCCGCGATCCTCAAGGCGGCCTACCAACTATTGAGTGAAGGCGGCTTTGCGCAATTCACCGTAGAAGGTGTGGCAGCACGCGCCGGTGCAGGCAAGGCCACCATATACCGTTGGTGGACCAGTAAAGGCACATTGGCCGTTGAAGCCTTTTTGGTTGCAGCAGCACCCAAGATGGATGCCATCAAAGATAGCGGCTCGCCCATGGAAGATCTGCGCCGTCAGGTCCAACAGGCCGCCACGATCTACCGCGGCCGCGCAGGTCAATTGATGCGCGAACTGATGGCACTCAAACAAGCTGATAGCGAAACCGACAAACAATTGTTTGCGGACTTTTTCGAACCGCGCCGCAAGGCGGCCATGGTTACGCTCAGTCGCGCCAAAGCCAGCGGTGAACTGCGTCCTGGAACCGACTTGGAAGTGCTAGCCGATGCGCTGTGGGGCCCCATCTTCCATCGCTTGCTGGTCACGCAGGACGCATTAAGCAAGACCTTCATCGACAAGCTCGTCGACATGGTGTTTCACGGGGCTGTGCAGCGTCACACGGCGTAGTGCCATTCAACTACGGTGTGCGTAAGAGGTTGCCCTTATGCCAGCCTCAATTATTGAACAATCAATTAAACGCTGATGAACTTCTAGCGTCAGGACAGTGGCCGCGCATCAACGGCATGCCTATACTCTCCTCGCCAACGTAAAGGGCAATGACCAGACAGGTCAGGACACCGGGGGATCAACCATGTTCATCGTCGAGTTCAGCGACTGGCTTGCGAACACCGCAATCAGCCAGTACTTCCAGGTCACGCTGTGGGTCATTCCCGGCATGCAGACCATTCACATCCTGTGCCTCGCCATGGTGCTGGCCGGTGCCGTCATGGTCGATTTGCGTATCTTGGGCCGCGGGCTCAAATCCGAATCGATGGCAGCTGTTGCAGAACGCTTTCTGCCGCCCATCAAGCCGCTGGTGATCGTGCTGCTGATCACAGGCATCGTGCTTATCATCGCCGAGCCGGGCCGCACGCTGGGCAATCCAGCCTTCTACGTAAAAATGGTCTGCCTGGTGCTGGCCTTGATTGTCACCGCGCGCCTGCGCCGTTATGCAGCCACTGCCACCACCGGCGACCGCGCACCGGTACTGCTAGCGCTGCTCTCGATGCTGCTATGGACGACGATCATCGTCGCCGGCCGCTTCATCGCCTACATAGAGCCGATCTGAGGAGCCGCCGACATGCTCGAATCATTTGCCGAATTCCTGCAGACGCTGCCCGTGGCAGTGTTGGTCAGCGAGAATCTCTTCCCGGAAGTTGAAGCCGCACACGTCGTGGCGCTAGCACTGTTCTTCGGAACATTAGCCATCGTCGACCTGAGACTGGTCGGTCTCACGTCCCGCCACATGCGCTTTACGCAGATCCATGATCAGGTGCTGCCAGTTAGCTGGTTTGCCTTCGTTCTGGCTGCCATCACCGGTAGCCTGATGTTCATGGCCAATGCCAGCACTTACATCCACAACACGCCTTTGATGATCAAGTTCGCGTTGCTGGCTCTGGCCGGCGTAAACATGCTGTTCTTCCAGTTCGTCACGTTCCGCGGTGTTGCCGCTTGGGACAGCGGCGAGCCGGCAGCAGCTGCCAAGCTGGGCGGATATCTGTCGTTGGGTTTGTGGGTGGCCATCATCACCTGTGGGCGACTGGCCGGCTTCGTGTGACGGCACTGCGCCGCCGGGCCAATTATTGGCCCTGTGGTGCAGCCTCGACTAACACAGGCAATACAAACTGCGAGAGCCCGGCGCCACCGGTGCTCTCGGTCTTTACCGAGACCTTGATCTCGAAGATGCCGACCTGATCGGCCTGCATAGCCACCGTGCGCTCGGGCAATCCTGAGGCAGCAGCACCCACCAGCCGGAGCAGGTTGGGCGGCACCAGACGACGCACTCCTTCGCCATCGACCAGATCTGCCTGCAACAGGGTCAGGGTTTGTGTAGGTTGCAGCTGCAGCCGAAGATTGAAGGGCTTGCCGGGAAGCGGTCTATCCAGCACTTCAAAACGCAGTGCAGCGGCCGCTGTGGAGCCCTCAACTGCCACCGCAGCCACCAGAGCGTTGTCGATGGGCTTGGCCGCCACAGTGGTCGCAGCACCCGGCGCAGCAGCGCCATCGGTGCTGGCACTGTCACCGCCACAGGCAGCCAACAGCAACAGGCAACCTGCCGCCAACACACGGCCGGCCTGCGCAACGGGCAGGTAAGCAACGCGGGATATCGAGACGTTCATGTCGGGATTATGCAAACCATGATGTGCCAAACACTACCACGACCGCAGCAACGGTGGATCGGCCAACGCCTCGATCTGGTCGCGCAGGTCTGCCACATGCTGCTCCCACCAGCGAGGCTCGCCAAACCACGGAAAGGCCCGCGGGAAGGCCGGATCGCGCCACCGACTGCCCACCCAAGCGGTGTGCTCAAGCATGCGCAGCGCCCGCAGAGGCTCGATCAAGGCCGTCTGTGCGTAGTCAAAGTCTGCGAACTGCGTATAGCCCTCGAGCAGCTGTGACCACTCCGCACGCTGGGTATCAGGACTGCCCCCAGAGAGGAACATCCACAAATCCTGCACTGCCGGACCGGCGCGGCAATCGTCCAGATCAACGAACACCGGACCGGTGGCGCTCCACAAAATATTGCCCAGATGGCAGTCACCATGCAGTCGCAGCAGCCGCTCACCCTCGAACGGCGCAAAGGCAGTAGCAATGGCTTCAACCAACGCAGCACTGACCTGCGAATAGGCCTGGCGCTGCGCATCAGGCAAGGCTTGCAAGCCCAGCACCAGCGAGCGTGCTCTAGCGCCATGACGGGCATCGCTGAGCCGCTCGCGATACTCAAACATACGTCGACCGCCCACCGCATGCACACGCCCAAGCGTACGGCCCAGCAATTCGCGCGCGCCCGGCGCATCGAGTTCGGGTGCGCCACCGCGACGACACTCGAACACAGCGAAACGATGTCCGCCGTGGTGATGCAGGCAGCGTCCCTGCAAGCGCAGCGGCGCGGCGACGGGCAATCCTGCAGCGACCAGTTCGAGCCCGAACTCATGCTCTTCCCGCAGCTGCGTATCACTCCAGCGACCGGGCCGGTAAAACTTCACTACGGCGGCATCGGCTAGGACACCAGGGTCCGGGTTGTCTGCGGGCAGCGGATCGATACCCAAACGGTAGACGCGATTCTCGTAACTGTTGAGGGCCATCAGGCGCCCATCGCAAGCCAGCCCGACGGACTCCACACAATCCAGCACGTCATCCGGGGAGAGACCATCAAACGGCAAGGTATCGACTATCATGGCCGCATCATAAGCGGCCCCTCAGTCCGACAGGTGCATTCCATGACGCAAGCACAGCGCAACACCATTCTGGTGACCGGTGGCGCCGGTTACATCGGCAGTCATACCGTGCAGCAACTGCGCGCACGCGGTGATCGCGTGGTGGTGCTCGACAATCTGGTCACGGGCTTTCGTCAGTCACTGGGCGACACGCCGTTGGTCGTCGGCGATGTCGGCGACAGCGCGCTGGTCGAGCGGCTGCTCATCGAGGAAGGCGTGGATACGGTTGTGCACTTTGCTGCGCACACCATCGTCCCGGAGTCAGTTGCTGATCCGCTCAAGTACTACGGCAACAACACCTGCCAGACGCGCAGCCTGCTGGCCGCATGTCTTAAAGCCGGCGTGCATAACGTGGTGTTTTCCTCCACGGCGGCGGTCTATGGCATTCCGGCAAGTGGCCTTGCCGCCGAGGATTCGCCGTTGGCACCAATCAATCCTTATGGCACCTCCAAGCTGATGTCGGAATGGATGCTGCGTGATCTGTCTTTCGCCTCACCGCTGCGCCACATAGCCCTGCGCTATTTCAACGTGGCCGGCTCAGACCCGCAGGGTCGCATCGGCCAATCCACCCGCAAGGCTACGTTGCTCATCAAGGTTGCGTGCGAGGCCAGTATCGGCAAGCGCAGTTATGTGTCGGTGTATGGCAGTGATTACGACACGCCCGATGGCACCGGCGTGCGCGACTACATCCATGTGGCGGATCTGGCACGCGCGCATCTCAACGCAGTGGATCATCTACGCGCCGGCGGTGCATCCCATGTGCTCAATTGCGGCTATGGTCACGGCTACAGCGTGCGCGAGGTGCTGCGCAGTGTGGAGCGCGTCAGTGGCCGTGCACTGACCGTGCGTGAAGAACCCCGTCGTGCAGGTGACCCGCCGTCGCTGATTGCCAGTGCAGATCGCATCCGTCAGGTACTGGGCTGGACACCGCAACTAGACGACCTGGATGGCATCGTGACCAGTTCGCTGCGCTGGGAAGAACAGCTGGCACGCAACCCCTGGTAGTGCCCTTCTCAGCGCGACGTTGACATATCGTGTCAGCGCGTGAGGGTGCTATGTCACATCGCACCCCCTGGCTGCAATCGACCCCCTAGCCTTCATCCACAACTTGGCATACCCGTCGCGAGGCGGGGACGCAAAGCCTCCGGTCCAGGGATCGCAAGATCTTCCGATAGCGGGGTTGCCGGTATCTGACCCACCGCAAGGGTCCGCGGCGGCACCGCATCTGAAGCTATTTGCTTAACCCTGGTGGCATTACGCACTAGCAGGGCACAGAGCGATGAAGCGTTGGACCGCACTACTCGATAGCAGCACATGGATTGCAGCCGCCAGCGCCACAGCCGCGTTGTGGGTTGCGATGGCATGGCTCTCACCCGCTCAGGCGCAATCCCCCACACTGACGCATCTGATGCAGCAATTTCCGCTGCGTATCGATGGTCGCGCCTCGACGGTGGCGCAGGTCGGCATTGAATATCGCTTCACACCGCAAGTGCTGCGCAAACTCGGCTCGGTAGCGTGGTCAATCGAAAATAAGCCCGTGTGGGCGCGCTTTGATATCGCCACCGGCACGCTCAGCGGCAAGCCCAGCCAACGTCAGCTGGGTGTGACGCAGGATGTGCGCATCAGCGTCACCGATGGCGTCACCACCCAAACCTTACCTGCCTTTACGTTGCGCGTAGTGCCTCTGGTACCAGGATCCAAGACCACGCCCGAGGCCAAAGCCGATTGCATCCCACGACCGAGCCTGCAGTCGTTACCGCTGATCACCAGCAATCCACCCGCTCATGTTGAAACACTGCAGAACTATCAGTACGCACCGGCAGTACAGGGTGATGCAGTCGAAGGACTCACCTTTGCAGTAGTTGGCAAGCCGGATTGGGCGAGTTTTGACCCCCGCAACGGTACGCTCAGTGGCCGTCCGGGTCGGTTACAGGCAGGCGTTTACCCGAACATCCGTGTGCTGGTCAGCGACGGTGAACGGGTCGCGCAATTGCCGCCTTTCAGCATCACAGTGCAAGCCGGCAACCGCGCAGCGACCTCCGCAACGCGCGTCAGCGCAGTCGAGCCACCAACACGCCAACCACGCCGGCCAGGATGACCGTGGGGACCCACGCCAGCAGCATAGGCGGCAAGGCAAACGCCAACGTGCCGCTTTCGACCATCTGCTGCAGCAAGAAATAGCTCAGCCCCAAGATGAGTCCCAGCGTGGCACGCGCACCCGCACCGGAGGCGCGCAGTGAACCGAACACGAAAGGCAGTGCCAACAACATCGCAAAAAATACTGCCGTCACCCGCGCGGTGCGTGACCACAGCGCGAACTCATAGCCGTGCGAATCCTGACCGTTGCTGCGCAAATAACCGACCAACGCAGCCAGCGCGCGCACCGACATCTGCGTTCGATCGGCGGTGGCAAGCCCAAGGAAGCTGGCACTGATACGCGTGTCGAGCTGACGCTGCGGCTGCTGTACGAACTCGACACGCTCTGCTGCAAAGCGTGATTGCGCATAGTCCTGCAACAGCCAGTGTCCCTCGGACTGCTGGCTGGCACTGCCGGCCCGACCCACCGCCGCCAGGTCGCCCTCGGCAGTGAGTTCAAACACGCGCAGCCCACCGAAGTCGCTCGCACCGGATTGTCGCTCGATCTGCAGTAGCAGATTGCCATCGCGCACCCACGCGCCGCCCTCGCCTGCAAAGCTGATGTCCGAGAATTTGGCGATCGCTTTTTGTTCACGCGACAGCCGCCCCAACTCGGGCGCGACGTATTCGCTCAAGGCCACAGCCAACACCACCAGCAGCAAGGCCGCCTGAGCCACGGCACCGCCGATGCGCAGCATCGACACGCCTGAGGCCCGCATCACTGTCAGTTCGCTGCTGCGCGCCAAGCTGCCAAGGCCAGTCAGCGAACCGATGATGGCGATGACCGGCAGATACTGAAACAGCTGGTCTGGCAGGTTCAGCAAGACGTAGCGCAGGGCCTTGAGTGTGGTGTAGGCACCGGTGCCCACCTCGCCCTGCTGGGCGATGAACATGAACAGACCGACCAGCACCAGCACGACCAATGCCACCACGGCCACGGCGGCCAGCAGGGTCTTGACGATGTACCGATCCAGAACGCGCATTGGGCTAAACTCTAGCGCATCGAGAGGCCCGCAGGTGCGGGCCGGAGAGCCCCATCATGCATTTCGAGTCACTGCCGTCCTCACTGTCCCGTGTTCGTGCCGACTGCATCGCCATCGGCGTGCATGACGACGAGGCGTTCTCGCCACTGGTGCTGGAACTGGACAAGGCTCTGGGCGGCAAGCTCAAGGCACTCAAGACACGCGGCGATCTGCCCACGCGCGCCGGAGAATCGCTGCTGCTGCTGGATCTGCCCGGTGCCCGGACGCCACGCATCGTGGTTGTGGGTCTGGGTGCGGCCGCTAACTTCAGCCGCCGCGGCTGGCGCAAGGCAGTCAGCAGCGCGTTAGGCGTGGTGCTGCGCACGCTCAGCGCCCGGCTGGCTCTGGCTATCGAACCACCGGCCGAACTTGCCGAGCGCCCCTATTATCTGGGTCGTGCCATCGCCGAACTGACGCACAGCGCGCTGTATCGCACCAACGACCTCAAGACCGCCCGCAAGCCGCGCGCACCGGCACTGGCGGCCGTGCTGGCAGGTTCGGCTGGCGCAGGGGTTGCCGCACTGCGCCGCGGCTTCGATCACGGCAGTGCCGTGGCCGGTGGCATGGATTTGCTGCGCAATCTGGGCAACCTGCCCGGCAACATCTGCACACCGCGCTATCTGGCTGCACAGGCCAAGCAACTGGGCAGCACCTACCGCTCGCTCAAGGTCAAAGTGCTCGACGAAGCCGCTATTCGTCGCCAAGGCATGGGTTGCCTGTTGGCCGTGTCGGCCGGCAGTGCGCAGCCGCCGCGTTTTATCGCTATCGAACATCGCGGTGGCAAGGCCGGTGCAGCACCGGTGGTGTTGGTCGGCAAGGGTGTAACCTTCGATACCGGCGGCATCTCGCTCAAAGACCCTGGCGCGATGGACGAAATGAAATACGACATGTGCGGTGCCGGCAGTGTGCTGGCCGCTATGCAAGTCGTGGCCGAACTGCGCCTGCCGATCAATGTGGTGGGACTTGTGGCTGCAGTAGAGAACATGCCCGGCAGCCGCGCCACGCGCCCCGGTGACATCGTCACCAGCGCCGCAGGCCTCAGTGTCGAGATCCTCAATACCGATGCCGAGGGTCGCCTGATCCTGTGCGATGCACTCCACTATGCGCGCCGCTACAAGCCCGCTGCCGTTATCGACATTGCCACGCTCACCGGTGCCTGCGTCATTGCGCTGGGCCATCACATCACCGGCATCATGGGCAACGATGACGCGCTGGCTCAGGAACTGGTGCAGGCCGGTAATCGTGCAGACGATCGTGGCTGGCAGTTGCCGCTCACCGATGAATATGCCGAGCAGCTCAAGAGCAACTTTGCCGACATGGCCAACATAGGTGGCCGTGATGGTGGCGTCATCACCGCCGGCGCGTTTCTGGGCAAGTTCACCAAGGGCCTCAGCTGGGCTCACATGGACATCGCAGGCACCGCTTGGGTGTCTGGCGCGCAGAAGGGCGGCACCGGTCGTCCCCTACCCTTGCTGGCAGACTTTCTGATTCAGCGCGCCGGCCGCGGCGCCTGACCCTGCAGCATGGACAAGGTCTACAGTCCGCGCGAGATCGAGCAGCGGCTTTATCAGGAATGGGAATCACGCGGCTACTTCAAGCCCTCGGCTGACGCCAAGGCTGATGCCTACTGCATCATGATCCCGCCGCCCAATGTGACCGGCACGCTGCACATGGGGCATGCGTTCCAAGACACCATCATGGACACACTGGTGCGCTATCACCGCATGCGTGGCAACGACACGCTGTGGCAGGTGGGCACCGACCATGCCGGCATCGCCACCCAGATGGTGGTCGAGCGCCAACTCAATGCACAGGGCACCAGCCGTAACGACTTGGGCCGCGAGAAGTTCATCGAGCGTGTGTGGGAATGGAAGGGCCAGTCCGGCGGCACTATCGCGCAGCAGTTGCGTCGCATGGGCGCATCGGTCGACTGGACGCGCGAGCGCTTTACCATGGACGAGCCGCTGTCGCGCTCGGTCACCGAAGTGTTTGTGCGCCTACACGAAGAAGGCCTCATCTACCGCGGCAAGCGGCTGGTCAATTGGGACCCGGTGCTGCTCACCGCGCTCAGCGACCTCGAAGTGCTACCCACCGAAGAAGAAGGCAGCCTGTGGCACCTGCGCTATCCACTCGAGGACGGCAGCGGCCACTTGGTGGTCGCCACCACACGCCCTGAAACCATGCTTGGTGACAGCGCTGTGGCTGTGCACCCGGAAGATGAGCGCTACCGTCATCTGATCGGCAAACAGGTACGCCTGCCCATCACCGGCCGCCTGATCCCGGTCATCGGCGATGACTTCGTCGACCGCGAGTTCGGCTCCGGTTGCGTCAAGATCACGCCGGCGCATGACTTCACCGACTATGACGTGGGCCAGCGCCATAACCTGCCGATGCTCAACATCCTGACGCCCGATGCGCGTCTGAACGACGATGTGCCGGCTCATCTGCGTGGCTTGGATCGTGTCGCCGCCCGCACTGCGGTACTGGCAGAGTTGGATGCAGCAGGCCTGCTCGATCACATCGACAAGCACAAGCTGATGGTGCCGCGCGGTGATCGCAGCGGCGCCATCCTCGAGCCGCTGCTCACCGACCAATGGTATGTACGCATCGAGCCGCTGGCGGGTCCGGCTATCAAGGCCGTCGAAGACGGCCGGGTCAAATTCGTGCCCGAGAACTGGTCCAAGACCTACTTCGAATGGATGCGCAACATCCGCGACTGGTGCATCAGCCGCCAGCTGTGGTGGGGCCATCAGGTACCGGCCTGGTATGACGAAGAAGGCAATGTGTATGTGGCGCGTGATGCCGAGGCCGCGCACGCCCAAGCCCGTGCCAAGTCGGGCCGGGACGTTGCACTGACCCGCGATGCCGATGTGCTGGACACCTGGTTCTCATCGGCGCTGTGGCCGTTCTCAACGTTGGGCTGGCCCGAGCAAACCCCGGAATTAGGCCGCTATTACCCGGGCAATGTGCTGGTCACCGGCTTTGACATCATCTTTTTCTGGGTCGCCCGCATGATGATGTTCGGCATCAAGTTCATGGGCGATGTGCCGTTCCGTGAAGTGTATGTGCATGGCTTGGTGCGCGATGGCGAAGGCCAGAAGATGTCCAAGTCCAAGGGCAATGTCTTGGATCCGCTGGATATCGTCGATGGCATCACGCTCGAGGCTCTGCTGGCCAAGCGCACCACCGGCTTGATGCAGCCGCATCTGGCACCTTCAATCGACAAAGCCACGCGCAAGCAGTTCCCTGACGGCATCGAGCCGCACGGCACTGATGCGCTGCGCTTTACCTTTGCGGCTCTGGCCACGCAAAGCCGCGACATCCGATTTGATTTGGGACGTGTCGGCGGCTATCGCAACTTCTGCAACAAGCTGTGGAATGCGGCGCGCTTTGCTTTGATGATGACCGAGGACAAGGACATCGCTGCGGCTGGCACCGCACCGGCCTCCATCATCGACCGCTGGATCGTCTCGCGCTTGGCACACACATTGGGCCGGGTCGATGCCGGCATCACAGACTACCGTCTCGATTTTGTTGCCACGTCGCTCTATGAGTTCACCTGGCACGAGTTCTGCGATTGGTACCTGGAACTGGCCAAGCCGGTGTTGCAAGGCGACGATGCAGCAGCCGCAGCGGCCACGCGCCGTACGCTGCTCGATGTACTGGAAACACTGCTGCGTGCTCTGCATCCGGTCATGCCATTCATCACCGAAGAGATCTGGCGCAAGGTCGCCCCGTTGGCAGGCGTCACCGGCGAATCGCTGATGCTGGCCCCTTGGCCGCAGGCCTCGGCCCTTGCCAGTGATGCCGATGCAGAGCAGCAGGTACAGTGGCTGCAGGCAGTTATTCTGGGCGTGCGGCAGGTCCGCGGCGAGATGGACATCAGCCCCGCGCGCAAACTGCCGCTGCTAGTAGCAGGCGGCACCGCCACTGATCATCAACTGCTGCAACAGCATGCTGCGTTGCTCGGTCGCTTGGCGGGCATTGAGCCGCCGCAACTGCTGGCAGCCGATGCCATTGCACCGCCCAGTGCCAGCGCCGTGGTGGGTGACATGACGCTGCTGGTGCCCATGGCAGGTCTTATCGATCCGGCGGCCGAGCTGGCGCGTCTGGGTAAGCGGCTCGACAAGAACCGCCAAGAAATCACCAAGGCCACTGCCAAGCTCAGTAATGCCAACTTCGTCGCAAATGCACCACCCGAGGTGGTCGCCACAGAGCGCGAACGCATCGCACAGTTCGAAAAGGTGAACGAGAGCCTCGCTCGGCAAATCGAGGTAGTGCAGGGTCTGCTGCAAACATCCTGACGGCATAGTGCCGGCGGAGGCACTGCATGGATCCGCTGGCACAGACCCTCTCGACCCTCGACACCATTCTGCTGGGCAAACCGCAGCAACTGCGGCTGTGCCTGGCCTGTTTGCTGGCCCGCGGCCATCTGCTGCTGGAAGATCTGCCGGGCGTCGGCAAGACCACACTCGCCCATGCACTGGCCCGGGTGCTGGGCCTGCAGTGGCAACGCGTGCAGTTCACCAGCGACCTGCTGCCGGCGGATCTGCTGGGCGTGTCGGTGTTCGAGCGCAACAGCCAGCAGTTTGAATTTCGCCCAGGTCCGCTGTTTACGCAGGTACTGGTGGCAGATGAAATCAATCGTGCCAGTCCGCGAACACAAAGCGCGCTGCTGGAAGCCATGGAAGAGCGCCAAGTCAGCATCGATGGCCAGCGCCACGGTCTTCCAGAGCCCTTCTTCGTTGTAGCAACACAGAACCCTCACGACCAGCGCGGCACGTTTCCGTTGCCTGAATCGCAGCTGGATCGTTTTCTGATGCGTGTGACGCTGGGCTATCCGCCTGCCTCACAGGAACGCCTGCTGCTGGCAGGTCAAGACCCCCGCGCTGTGCTGGCAGCAGTGCAACCGGTGATGTCTGCGGCACAGTTGCTGCAACTGCAAACGCAAGCCGCGGCCGTGCATGTTTCCGCCCCCCTGCTCGATTATGTACAGGCGCTATTGGCCTGGACGCGTGACAGCGGACGCAGCAGCCGAGGTCTATCACCGCGTGCCGGCGTGGGTCTACTGCGCGCAGCGCGCGCCTGGGCCTTGGTGCAAGGTCGTGATGCCGTGTTGCCCGAGGACGTACAAGCCGTACTGCCGGCCATCGCTGCACATCGTTTGCTGCCACAGGACGGCGGCAGCGATGGGCTGCTGATACAAACGCTGCTGGCCGCCGTGCCAGTACCCGACTAAGACCCTACATGCGTCGTCTGAGCGCAGTATTGCAACGTCAGGCAAGCCTGCGCATGGCCGCATGGCTGCGTCAGCGACAAGGACTCGATGCCCTGCCACTGACACTGGCCGCACGGCGCATCTACATCGTACCGACGCGGGCAGGCATGGGACTTGCCGCGCTGTTGCTAGCCATGCTGCTGGCCGGACTCAATTACCAAAATGGTTTGGCGCTGCTGCTGTGCTTTACGCTGAGCGGCCTCCTGCTGGTGACGATGCTGCACTGTCATCAGCGACTGCAGGGCCTGAGGCTGGACAGCCTGACCTTGCAACCTGCCTTCGCAGGTCAAGCGGTGCACCTGAGCGCTGTGCTGCACGTGCCCGCGGATGAGGATGCCGCAGACCTGCAAGCCAGCTTGCGCGGCGCCAACCCAACAGTCTTCGCAGCACACACCGTCGATGCGCGTCGCGCACAGCTGACGCTGTCTGCAGCGGTTTTGCAGCGCGGCGTTTGGCAGCTGCCCGCGCTACGCCTGCAAACCCGGGCGCCTTTTGGTCTGTTTCGAACCTGGACTTG
>CANFSB010000050.1 GCA_947449495.1 Pseudomonadota bacterium | reverse complement strand
TGTACTACCACGACCTGCCGATCAACGACATCGACACCGCAGCGCTGAACGCCAAGATCTTCAAGGCGCTCAAGCCCGGTGGTGTGTTCTTCCTCGTCGATCACAATGCCGAGGCGGGTTCGGGCAAGCGTGATGTGAAGAAGCTGCACCGCATCGACCCGGCAGTGATTCGCGAGGAAATCAAAGCCGCAGGCTTTGAGCTGGTGACCGAGAGCAAGCTGCTGTCGAACCCGGCCGATGACCACACGCAGATGCCCTTTGGTAAGGACATCCGTGGCATCACCGATCAGACCGTATTTAAGTTCCGCAAACCGGCACGCTGATCGCGCCGCACGGGGCCTGCATCAACCAAAGTTGATGCGGGCTTCCAGGTTGGTACGCGAATCCGCGTAGGCCAACGCCTCTTCCAGCGGGATGCGACCCGCGCGATACAAACGCAACAGCGCCGAATCGAAACTTTGGATGCTGCGCTCGCCGCTGCCGACCAAGGCTTCCTTGATCCCTGTCACATCGCCCTTCTTAACCAGCTCAGAGATATGCGCGGTGTTGAGCATGACTTCCATAGCCGCTACGCGCTTGCCATCCACACCAGGGACCAGTCGCTGCGCCAGGATCGCGCGCAGGTACTGCGACAGATCCAGCCTCACCTGCGCATGCATATCGTAGGGATACAGGTTGATGATGCGATCGAGCGTCTCGGCGCAGTTGTTGGCATGTAGCGTTGCCAGCACCAAGTGCCCGGTGCCCGCCAAGCCCAGCGCTGCCTGCATGCTGGCCTGATCGCGTATTTCACCGATCAGAATCACATCCGGTGCAGCCCGCACCACACCACGCAACGCATGCTCATACGAATGGGTATCGAGCCCAACCTCGCGCTGGTTAACAGTGGACTTCTTGTTGTTGTGCAAAAACTCAATGGGATCTTCGATCGTGATGATGTGATCCGAACAGGTCTCGTTGCGGTAATTGATCAGCGCCGCCATGGTCGTGGACTTGCCCGCACCTGTGGCACCGACCACCAGCACCAAGCCACGACGCAAGCGCGCCAGGTCCGCCAGCTCATCCGGCAGGCCCAGCTCCTCCAGACGCGGCAGCGTGGCCGAGATGTAACGCATTACCATGGAGGGCGAGCCACGCTGCATGAATACGTTGACGCGAAAGCGGCCTAATCCTTGCTGAGAGATGGCGAAGTCGATCTCCAGCTCGCGCCGGAAGGTTTCCAATTGCGAGGTCGACATCAGCGACGTGGCTGCCGCACCCACTCCGTCTGCGGTCAGCAGTTCCTTGTTGACCGGATAGATGTGTCCTTCGATCTTGATCTTGATGGGCGCGTTGGCGCTTAGAAAGATATCCGAGGCGTTGCGCTCTACCATCATGCGAAACAGCGGCCGGATGTTCATGCCAGCCGGCGCACCGGCGCCGGGCAACACGAAGCTCTCAGCGGCAGGGTCGAGCGTAAATTCCTCAAGCATGGTCAGGCTCCTCGGCAAGCAGAGTCAGGTTCTGCGCGCTCTCTATAAAATCTTTGTTGCGGCGGCTTTCGAGCTTGATACGCAAGCGCAGCTCGTTCTTGGAATCGGCATTGCGTAGCGCTTCCTCATAGCAGAGGTGCCGGGCCTCGTATAATTCGAAGAGGCTTTGATCAAAAGTTTTCATCCCCAGACGATTAGAGCGCGCCATCAGCTCTTTGAGCCGATCGATCTCGCCCTTAAAAACCAAGTCCTGCATCAGCGGTGAATGCAACAGGATTTCCAGCGCAGCAATGCGCCCTGGCACGTCCTCGCGCGTCACCAGCCGCTGCGCCACCAGGCCGCGCAGGTTCAGCGACAAGTCCATCAGCAACTGCTCGCGGCGTTCCTGCGGCACCAGATTGATCATGCGATCCAGCGCCTGGTTGGCGCTGTTGGCGTGCAGGGTCGACAGCACCAGATGACCGGTCTCGGCAAACTGGATTGCATACTCCAGGGTCTCGCGGTCACGGATCTCACCGATCAAGATCACATCCGGTGCCTGTCGCAACGCATTGCGCAGCGCGGCATGCCAGGACTGTGTATCCACCCCCACATCACGCTGCGTGATAATGCTGCTGCCGTGGGGATGCACAAACTCCACTGGATCCTCGATGGTGACAATGTGGCCACGTGTGTTGTTACTGCGATGCGCCACCATCGCTGCCAGCGTGGTCGACTTGCCGGCACCTGTAGCGCCCACGACCAACACCAGACCACGTTTGAGCAGCGCCAGATCCGCCAGAGAGTCCGGCAGCTGCAGCGCCTCAAGCGTGGGCATGGTTGCATTGACCAGGCGCAGCACACTGGCGCTGCAGGTCTGTTGCACAAAGGCAGATACGCGAAATCGCCCTATCCCCGGCGGCGCAATGGCAAAGTTGCACTCCTTGGTGGCGTCATATTCCATCGCTTGGCGATCATTCATGACCGCTCGCACCAGCACCGAGGCCTCTTCGGGTGTAAGTGCAGGTTCGGACTGCGCGCACAACTGGCCATCTATTTTGATGGCTGGCGCAAAGCCCGCCGTAATGAACAAGTCAGAGCCACGCAGCTCCACCACGCGCCGCAGCAGTTGGTGCATCAGCTTGGTGGCCTGGTCACGATCCATGGCAGCACTCCAGCCAGAAGGCTAGAGCTGATCCTTGTGCTGCGCCTTGCTGCGCGCTTCCTCGCGCGTCACGATGCCACGCGCCACCAGATCAGAGAGGCATTGATCCAGCGTCTGCATGCCCTGCGCTGCACCGGTCTGGATGGACGAGTACATCTGGGCGATCTTGCCTTCACGAATCAAATTTCGGATAGCCGGGTTGCCGATCATAATTTCGTGTGCCGCAACGCGGCCACCGCCGTTGCGCTTGAGCAGCGTCTGCGAAATCACTGCACGCAGTGATTCAGACAACATCGAACGTACCATGTCTTTTTCAGCGGCGGGGAACACATCCACAACGCGGTCGATAGTCTTGGCGGCTGAACTGGTATGCAGAGTGCCAAACACCAGATGCCCGGTCTCGGCAGCGGTCAAGGCCAACCGGATGGTTTCCAGATCGCGCATTTCGCCGACCAGAATGATGTCGGGGTCTTCGCGCAGCGCCGAGCGTAGTGCCTCAGAGAACCCCAGTGTGTCGCGATGCACTTCGCGCTGGTTGAGCAGGCACTTCTTGGACTCGTGCACAAACTCGATCGGATCCTCGATGGTGAGAATGTGATCGGAACGGTTATCGTTGCAATGATTAACCATCGCAGCCAAGGTGGTCGACTTGCCCGAGCCGGTGGGCCCGGTAACCAGCACCAAACCACGCGGCAGCATGCACAGCTCGCGAAATACGCGCGGCGTCTGTAATTCTTCCAACGTATTAATCAGCGTCGGGATGGTGCGAAAGACAGCCGCAGCACCCCGGTTCTGATTGAAGACATTGACGCGAAATCGCGCCAGGCTTGGAATCTCGAACGAAAAGTCGGTCTCGAGGAACTCCTCATAGGCCTTGCGCTGCTTGTCGTTCATGATGTCGTAGACCATGCTCTGCACGTCCTTATGGGACATGTCGGGCAAGTTGACGCGCTTCATGTCGCCATCGACACGAATCATGGGCGGCCCGCCCGCCGACAAATGCAGATCGGAGGCCTTGTTCTTGACCGCAAACGCCAGCAATTGCGCGATGTCGAGCGCCATGAAGACTCCAGTAACGGCAATGGTCACTATAGGCCGCGCACGACAACTCCTATGTTAAGCACCCCACAGATTCCTACAGACATCGCACTGGCCGGCCGCCTGCAGGCCGTACGCGCGCGCATCGAGGCAGCCGGCATTGGTTTTGGTCGCGCTACCGCCGGCATCACTCTGCTGGCGGTCAGCAAGGGCCAGCCTGCGCAGCGTTTGCAGGCCGCCGCTGCACTGGGACTTACAGAATTCGGCGAGAACTATGTCACCGAGGCCCTGCCCAAAATAAAGGCCTTGGCCGGGCTCAAGGTGCGCTGGCATTTCATCGGTCGAATACAGGCCAACAAAACCCGCCTGATCACCACGCATTTTGATTGGGTACACGGCATAGACCGCATTGCCGTCGCACAGCGGCTCTCCGAGCAGCGCGATCCACAGATGCCGCCACTCAACGTGTGCGTACAGATCAACATTATGTTTGAGCAGAGCAAAGGGGGCTGCGCCGTCGCCAGTGCCCCGCCATTGCTGGACGCAATCTTGGCATTGCCCAACCTCAAGCTGCGCGGCCTGATGTGCATGCTGCCCTATGCCGCCAGCGAGCAGGTGCAACACGATGGCTTTGGCCGGATGCGCAAGCTGTTTGAACAGACGCAGCGGCGCGGCATACCGCTGGACACTCTGTCCATGGGCATGAGCGACGACCTGGAAGCCGCCGTAGTTGAAGGCACCACGCTGCTGCGCATCGGCACCGCGCTGTTCGGACCGCGACCCCAGCCGCCACCGGACTCACCGCTGCCGTAGAATGTCCGCATGGACACATTCGACACCCTGACTCTCGGTCTGATCGGCAGCGGCAACATGGGCCGCGGCCTGATCGGTGGTTTGATCGCCCGCGGCATGGCGCCCTCGCGCATTACCGTCTCAGACCTCAATACCGAGGCGCTGGCCGCGATGGCGCGCGACTTCAGCGTCAACACCACCACCGACAACCTGCAGGCCACACGCGGTGCCTCGGTCGTTGTTCTGGCCGTTAAGCCACAGCAAATGGGTCCGGTTGTCGAAGCGCTGCGGCCGGCGTTCGGGCCACAGCCACCGCTGTTGCTGTCGGTGGCTGCAGGCCTTCGCATCGACGATCTGCGCCGCTGGGCAGGCGATGGCGTGGGCGTGGTACGCAGCATGCCCAATCGCCCGGCCCTGATCGGTGCCGGCGCCTCGGGCCTGTATGCCGACAGCAGCGTGTCGTCGGCCCAACGGGAGCTAGCCACTGCCGTCATGCAGGCCACAGGCGTGGCCGTGTGGGTGGAGCGCGAAGAGGAACTCGATTGGGTCACGGCGCTGTCAGGCAGCGGCCCGGCTTATTTCTTCCTACTGGCAGAGTTGATGGCGCAGGCAGCGGTGGCGCGCGGTATGTCAGCCGATACGGCGCAGCTGCTGGCTGCCCAGACACTGGCCGGCGCGGGTCAGTTGGTCGCGGCAGAGTTGTCGCCTGATCTGGCGCGCATGCGTGCTGAAGTTACGTCAAAGGGTGGCACGACCGAGGCCGCGCTGCGTCAGTTCGCCGAACTTCACCTTGATCAAACAGTCGCCGCAGCGATGGATGCTGCGGCGCGCCGTAGCGGCGAGTTGGCCGACTTGTTCGGCAAAGGCTAAAGACCATGCAGGTACTGCAGTTCCTGATCGAGACTTTCGCAGGGCTGGTGACCTTCGTGTTGCTGCTACGACTGTTGCTGCAAGGGTCGCGTGCAGACTTTCGCAATCCGATTGCCCGCGCAGTCCTGCAACTGAGCAATCCAGTCGTGCTGCCGTTGCGACGCATCGTCCCCTCTTTAGGGCGACTCGACAGTGCCACAGCGTTGGCCTTGCTGTTGGTGCTGACCGCCAAGCTGCTGGTGCTGCAGTGGCTGCTGGAAGGCCTCACGATCACACCGCTGCACTTGCTGGTGCAGGTAGTGGTGCAGCTGGCGCAATCGGTACTGCATCTGTATCTGTGGGCCATCATGCTGCATGCGCTGTTATCGATGCTCGCACCAGACAGCCGCTCAGCTGGGCAATCGATGCTCTACAGCCTGTGCGAGCCGGTGCTGCGGCCCATCAGGCGAAAAGCGCCGACCATCGCCGGGCTGGATCTATCACCGTTGTGGGCGCTGATTGCAATACAAGTTGCGCTCATCGTTCTGCGCTGAAGCGAAACAGGCTGAAAATAAGGGCTTTTGCGCATACGAGACGCTGCGAAAAGCTTTTGCAGCGGGTATTTCCTATGTTATGTTTGCGCGCGATCACTTCTGCGGGGAGTTTCCCCCGCTAGAAAAACAACCGAACCTCGCAGGAGCATATCCAAAATGGCAAAGAAGGCTGGCCCTCCGACCAAGTCCGAAATTCTCGCAACTATTTCCAAGGACACCGAGCTCTCGCGCAAGCAAGTCAGCGCCGTGTTTGACTCGCTGCACGCAATCATCCGCAAGAGCCTGCGTGGCCACGGTCTGGTCACTCTGCCCGGCCTGCTCAAGCTCAAGGTCGTGAAGAAGGCTGCAACCAAGGCGAAGGAAGGCATCAACCCCTTCACCGGTGAGAAGCAGATGTTCAAGGCCAAGCCGGCCAGCAAGAAGGTTCGGGCGCTGCCGCTCAAGAACCTCAAGACGATGGTCAACTAAGACCTGTCGCTGCTCTGCAAAGAGTAAAAAAGGCCCGGAAAACCCAGTGTTTTCCGGGCTTTTTCTTTTGTAGCGATCAACTGCGGGCGAACGCCAGCACCTGCTCCTGCAGCAAATCCAGCTTGCCGTGGAAGAAATGCCCCACGCCGGGCAACACCACCAGTTGCGGCTGAGCAGGCACCTGTTGCGACCACTGGATGACCTGCTGCGGATCTATCACCTCGTCGGCGTCGCCTTGCACGACCAGCCACGGGCAAGGTGGCACGGGTACTTTGCTTGCGTCGGGATAATGCCGTGGCAATGCCGGCGCAATGGTGAACAGGCGCGCCACATCGGCACCGGCAGGCTGTGTGCTGACATTGAAAGCCACAAAGCCCCCGAACGAAAAGCCTGCCAGCCAAGGCACAGCGCCAGGCCAGCGTGCGCGGCCTGCCGCAAGCACTGCCAACGCATCTTGGGTTTCGCCCCGGCCTTCATCCCAGCTGCCGACACTGCTGCCCACGCCGCGATAGTTGAACCGCAACGTAGGCATGCCCAGCGAATGGAACATGCGCGCCAGCGTGGTGACAACTTTGTTGTCCATGGTGCCGCCATGCAGCGGGTGCGGATGGCAGACCACGGCAAAGCAGGCCGGTGCCGGTGCATCGGCGGCCAAAGGGTCCTCGATGACTGCCTGCAGCACACCAGCAGGGCCTTCAACCTGCACCGGCTGCGCTGGCGCGCGACTCATGTGGCGTCGGGCTCGAAGTCCAGTGACGCTGAGTTGATGCAATAGCGCAAGCCCGTAGGCTCAGGGCCGTCATCAAACACATGACCCAGATGCGCCTCACAGTGCGCGCAAGTCACTTCAGTTCGGATCATGCCGTGACTGGTGTCGCGATGACTGCGGACACGATCACCGGCCAGCGGCAACCAGAAGCTGGGCCAGCCGCAGCCGGCATCAAACTTTTCCGCCGAACGAAACAGCGCGGTGTTGCAGCACACGCAGCGATAAGTGCCCACCGCGGTGTGCGCCGCGTATTTACCGGTAAAGGCACGTTCGGTGCCTTTTTCCTGGGTCACGTGGTACTGCAGCGACGAGAGACGCTTTTTCAGTGCGTCTTTGTTGGGTTTGTCTACGCTCATGCAAGGACTCCGTAGCCTGTGTCAGACGACAGCCGTGGCGAGCTTGACCAACAGGTGGTTCAAGCGCCGCACGAACTCGCCGGGATTCTCAAGCTGCCCCTGCTCCGTGAGCCGGGACTGATCAAACAGCAAGCGCGTGAGCGCCGCGAAATCATCATCGCCGAGTTTGGGCAGCAGCGCCAACAAGGGGTGTGACAAGTTCACTTCCAAACTGGCCTTGCCAGCGGGCAGATCACCGCGACCTGCAGCGGCCAGCATGCGACGCATCTGCTCGCTCAAATCGTTGTCGTCACGGGTTAAACAGGCAGGCGACTCCGTCAGTCGATCACTGGCCCGTACTTGCTCGATGCTGTCGCCCAACACGGCCGCCATGCGCTCAAACAAAGCCTGCTGCTCTGGTGTCGCATCCTTGGCTTCGGCCTTGGGCGGTGCATCGGCCAGTTCGTCCAAGCCCAGATCACCGCGCGAGGCATCCTGCAGCTGCTTGCCATCGAACTCGTGCCACTGTCCGGTGATCCACGGATCAACTCGATCACCCAGCAACAACACTTCAATGCCACGCGCACGCAGCCCTTCGATGAACGGACTGCTGCGCGCTGCAGCGCGACTCTCAGCCAGCACGTAATAGATACGCTTCTGGCCTGCCTTCATGCGCGCAACGTAGTCGGCCAGCGATACGCTATCGTCATCGGATTCGCTGTGGGTGCTGGCAAAGCGCAGCAGCGGCAACAGCTTGTCGCGGTTAGCCATGTCTTCGCCGACACCTTCCTTGAGCACCTGGCCAAATTCCTTCCAGAAACCGGTGTATTTCTCTGGCTCATCCTTGGCCAGCCGCACCACCAGATCCAGCGCACGCTTGGTCAGCGCGCCGCGCATCGCCTCTACTTCGGCATCCTTCTGCAGCAATTCACGCGATACGTTGAGCGGCAGATCGCTGGAATCGAGCACGCCTTTTACAAAGCGCAGGTACATGGGCAGAAACTGCTCAGCGTCGTCCATGATGAACACGCGCCGCACATGCAGCTTGAGTCCGCGCGCTGCATCGCGCTGCCACAGGTCAAAGGGTGCATTGGCCGGCAAATACAACAAGCTGGTGTACTCGCGGCGACCCTCGACCTTGTTGTGACTCCAGGCCAGCGGCTCGTTGCTGTCGTGGGTAATGTGCCGATAGAACGCTTGGTACTCTTCGTCGGTAATGTCGCTGCGCGGGCGCGTCCACAGTGCCTGTGCCTGATTGACCACCTCGGTGTCCAGCGTAGGCTCGCCTTCCTTGGGCATGCGTACCGGAAAGGCGATGTGATCGGAATAGCGACGCACCAACGTGCGCAAGCGCCAGGCATCGGCGAACTCTTTAGCGTCGTCCTTGAGATGCAAAATGATGGTCGTGCCACGCTGGGCGTGGTCGATGGTTTCGACGGTGTAATCGCCGTCGGCAGCAGATTCCCAGCGCACGCCGGCGCTGGCCGGTTCGCCGGCACGCCGTGACAGCACTTCAACCCTGTCAGCCACGATGAAGGCCGAATAAAAGCCCACGCCAAACTGGCCGATGAGCGCCGAGTCTTTCTGCGCGTCGCCGGTAAGCTTGCCAAAGAACTCTGCGGTACCGGACTTGGCGATGGTGCCCAAGTGCGCGATCGCCTCCTCGCGGGTCATGCCAACGCCGTTGTCGCGGATCGACAGCGTGCCCTTGTCCTTGTCGGCCTCTATCCAAATACCCAGTTCGCTGCCGTCGTCGAGCAATGCGGGCTCGGACAGCGCCAGAAAGCGCAGCTTGTCGTTGGCATCGGAGGCGTTGGAGATCAGCTCGCGAAGGAAAATCTCGCGATGGCTGTACAGCGAATGGATCATGAGCTTGAGCAGCTCACGAACCTCGGCCTTAAAACCGCGGGTTTCGGCGGCAGGGGCGGCAGTCTGGGCGTCGGTGGTCATGCATCACTCCGGAAGACGGACAAATCGTCTGCCGAAGGTGGGGCCGGAACAGGCCAGTTTCAAGAGCTGCCCAGCAGGCCAAGTGGCCTGCTCGCAGCAATGGCCGCTATTTCTTGCGCGGCGTGGCGCCGGTGTCTACATCCCAGCTGCCGCGCACCTTGTCGGCCCAACTGCGATAGCTGATCAGGGTGTTGAGATTGCGGCTCAAGGTGGCCTGGCGACCCCGACCGCGCTCACGGCGCGCCATCCAGTCTGCATACAGCTCAGACGGTCCGGGGATGCGGATATCGACAGTGTCGTCGTCATCCCGGTGCAGCGATTGTGCGGTGTTCATGACTGGCCTCGACGCGGTGTGGTGGCTCCACCCTGGAGCCCGTGTGCAAGCGAGACTACGACCCGCCCCACCCAGTCGCCGGACTTACATCACATCGCGGCAACATCGCGGCAAGCCAGTGGCCACAGCTTGCCGCTTGCCAGACACAGTTCACAGACAGGCTGCGTTATGTCATTTGACCAGTCGGTAACACGGCACATAGTCGGTACCCGGCAGCTTCATGCGCCCGGCAGCGACAAAGCCGCGCAGCAGCTCATCGAGTGCCTGCACCACCTGCGGATCGCCATGCAGCTCATACGGACCGAGCCGCTCAATAGCCGCCAAGCCGTGTTCTTTGACATTGCCCGATACGATGCCGGAAAAGGCACGGCGCAAATTAGCTACGCGCTCATGCAGCGGTAGATCACGTGTCAGTTGCAGCGCACGCATCGACTCATGGGTGGCCACAAACGGATGCTGGAACTCTTCGGGCACATGCAGCAGCCAGTTGAAGTTGTATGAATCGTTGGCCGTGCGGCGCGCACTGCGCACTTCGTTCATGGCGTGGGTTAATTCACGCGCCACCTGCGCCGCATCATCGATGATGAAACGGATGTGCTGCAGGGCTTCATTGCCCAGCGTGGCACCGATGAACTCGCGCAGCTGCACAAAATAGGGCGCGCTGGAGGCAGGCCCGGTCAGGATCAACGGCACTACCTGCGCGGCATTACGCGGATCTAGCAGGATGCCCAGCAGATACAGGATCTCTTCCATCGTGCCCGCGCCACCGGGGAACACCACCACGCCATGCGCCAGGCGCATGAAGGCTTCCAGGCGCTTTTCTATGTCGGGCATGATGACCAACTGATTGACGATCGCATTGGGCGGTTCGGCCGCAATGATGCCCGGCTCAGTCAGGCCGATATAACGGCCACTGGCAATGCGCTGCTTGGCATGGCCGATGGTGGCGCCCTTCATCGGCCCCTTCATGGCACCCGGCCCGCAGCCCGTGCACACATCCAAACCACGCAGACCCATCTCATAGCCCACACGTTTGGTGTACTGGTATTCGGGCTCGTTGATTGAGTGACCACCCCAGCAGACGATGAGGTTTGGCTTGATCTTGCGCTCCAGCACGCGCGCGTTGCGCAGCACATGGAACACCGCGTTAGTGATCGAATCCGGCTTGGTCAGATCAAAGCGCGAGCCCTGCTGTATCTCGTAGGCGATAAACACCACGTCGCGCAGCACTGCAAACAGATGTTCTTTGATGCCACGAATCATCTGCCCATCGACAAACGCCGAAGCTGGCGCATTGCTGATGCGCAAGCGAATGCCCCACGGATGGCGCACCACGTGCACATCAAAATGCCGGAAGCGATCGAACAGCTCTTTGGCGTTGTCGCTGTCTGTACCGGAGTTAAGTACCGCCAGCGCGCACTTGCGAAACAGCGCGTGTACCCCGCCGGCGCCTTGGTTGAGCAGCACCTGGATCTCGGATTGCGAGAGGTTTTCGAGGCTGCCTCGTGGCCCGACGCTGGCATCCACCACTTCGGGCAGGTCAATGATGGTTTCCATGCGGCGGTATGTCCTAGGGATAGATGTCGATGGGAATGTCGGTGCGGGTCATAAGCCAGATTTCGACCATGTCGGAGTTGGACACCGAGATGCAGCCGTCAGTCCAGTCGTTGCGGTCATACCAAGCGGCGTCATGGCTGGGATTGTTAGGCCGGCCATGAATCATGATGGCACCGCCTGCGTCCCAGCCATTGGCCTTGGCACGTTTGACGTCTTCGTCACGCGGATAGGTCACTTGGATCGACAGGAAATAATCGCTGCGCGGATTGCGATAGCCGATTGAATAGCGGCCCTCTGGAGTGCGGAAATCACCCTCGCGCACTTTGGGGCCTTCGGGCACCAGACCCAGTGCCACCTTGTAGCGGCGCAGCACTTCACCGCGGTGCAACAGCTCAAGCACACGCTGCGCTTTGTGCACCACCAGCCGGTCTGCTTGCGGCAGTGCCGCTACCGGCCGGTCTGCAGGCACAGCAGGCAGTGCTGGCGCCAAGGCCAGCAACACCATCAATACACACTGAACACTGCGCGACACCATCCAGCTCTCCGCCAAATACGTGAAAACAGTATAGGACCTCAACCGGCTGGCAGGTCTTCGACTCGCGGCACGACGATGCGCAAGCCCTGACGCAAGGCCGAGAAGTTAACGTCGGGGTTGTACTGCTGCAGCAGCCACACGGGGATCTGTGAAAAGCGCTGCGTCAGTGACCACAACGAGTCGCCGGGCCTTGCAATGTAGACCTCGGTACCGGCGATGCGGCGTTTGGCAAAGTACTGCGCCTGCATCTGACGGTGATAGTCACGCCGCTGCTGCTCATACTGCCCGCGCGGCACGCGCGTGAAGTCCACCTTGAGCTTGGCGCCCAAGGCCAAAGCCGCAGCGGGCTTTAGAGTGTTGATCTGCGCCAATTGAGCCACTGGGATGTCCAACCAATCGGCGTGGCGCGCCAAGGTTTCGGCAGCGGCAACCCGCACGCTGTTATCGGCAGCCACGCTGTAGTCGATCGGATCGCCGCCATCGGTAGCCACCGGTGCGCGCGGCACCGGCCCTGCAGGCACTGCCGGCTCGGGTGCCACAGTAGGGGTGGGTTGCGGTTGCGTGTCGGCTGCAGCGAGTTTGACCTTGCCGTTCTTGGGTTGGCCTGCCAGCTTTTCCGTCGGCGCGAGCTTGGCTGCCAGCAGTTGTGGCGTCCAGGGCGTGCCTTGAGCCGGCAGACGCAACCGATAGCCCTTAGGCACCACACGTTGGCCGCGCCACACACTGGGCAACAGCGCCGGATTGAGTTGCTTTAGCGTACTGCGCTCAATTTTGATCACGCGCTCCAACGCAGCCACCGGCACAAAGGCCGGCACTTCAACCTCTGCAAAGCGCGATTCAGGATGGCGATCCAAGTTACCGAAGTAGCGCTGTGGATTGCGATCGATCTCCAGTGCAGCCAGGAATGACACATAGAAGTTGCGAGAAGCAAAACCGAATGTGGTGCTCTTGTAGCCGCGCACAATGCGCACGATGTCATCGGTCTGCATTGCATCGCGCGCACGGCGCATGCCGGCCGCACCATGGTTGTAGGCGGTCAGCGCCAGCGGCCAACTGCCCAGCAATCGATAATTGAAATCGAGCAGCTGCGCAGCGGCCTCGGTCGCACGAAACGGATCCATGCGCTCGTCCACAGCATCGTCTATGCGCAAAAAGCGCCGGCCGGTGGAGCGCATGAACTGCCACAGTCCGGCCGCACCCACCTTGGAATAGGCTGCAGGGTCAAACGACGACTCCACGTGCGGCAAAGCAGAGATCTCTGGGGGCAGGCCCTTGCTGGCCAGCACATCGGCGATATGCGGCCCCCAGACACCCGACCGCTGGATGCCCTCACGAAAGCGATCGGCTTGGCCCAATTGGAAACGAACGCCCTCTGCGGCCTGCACAAAGCGCTCGGGCGCAGCTTCGTTGCCAAACATGGCGCGCACGCGCGTGGCTTCTTCATCGTCGGGCTCGCCCTGCGCCATGCGCCGCAAGACAGCGCGCCAGTGATCACGCTGACCGTCGATCAGGTCGCGGCGCGCCGCGCTACCGGCTTCAGGATCCAAATACACAGTGCCGTAGACCACGGCCAGGTTGTGCTCGTCGTGCAGCAGCCCTTGGCGGGTAGTGACCTGGGTATAGACACGCACCCAGAACTGCACGTCGCGCTCTAGCTCTGGGGGGCGTGGGAGATCGGCGGGTGCTGCCTGCAGCGGTGCGACGCACAGCAGCAGGCAGACACTGATCAGAACGTGCAGCAGCGAAAGTAGCGAGCGCTGCAGCCCGTGCAGTCGACTAGGCTGGGGCAACAGCACTCAACCGCATTTAGAGTCGCCGCAGTTCAAGCAGGTCATGCAACCGTCCATCATGATGACGGCGGCAGTGCTGCACTTGTTGCACAGCTGCGCGCCTTCGGGGAAGTGCGGCTTGGCAAAGGCATCCTGCTGACGCTGACGCGCATCGAACTCGGCGCGCTTGGTCTCAATCAGCTTGCGCTGGTGATCATCCAGGCCCACCGGACGCAGCATGCCGATCATCTGCAGGTGCTTCTCGATGACATGGCCCAGCTCGGCAATGATGGAGGCCATGAACTTGCCGCCCGGCTGCCAGTAGCCGCCACGCGGATCGAACACCGCCTTGAGCTCATCGACCAGGAAGGTGACATCGCCACCCTTGCGAAACACCGCCGAGATGATGCGCGTCAACGCCACGATCCACTGGAAGTGATCGAGGTTCTTGGAGTTGATGAAGATCTCGAAGGGCCGGCGCTGCTCGTGCTCGGTGCCCTCATTGAGCACGATGTCGTTGATGGTCACGTACATCGCGTGGTCGGAGACCGGCGTTTTGATCTTGTAGGTCGAGCCGATCAGCATCTCGGGACGCTGGATCTCCTCGTGCATACGAATGACGGTGGCCTTGGGCGGCAGCTCTGCCACCGCAGCAGCCGGCTTTTCGGCCGGCTTGCCCACACGGTATTTGACGATGCGTTTTTCGATCTTGAGCGAACTCATCGTGCGTCCTCCGACTGCGTCGAGGTCTGGTACTTGCCGTAGTAGCCCTCTTTCAGGGCGTCATACAGATTGGCGGCCGAGTGCATCTCGCCGTCGTACTCGATCTCTTGGTCGCCGGACACTTCGATGTCGCTGCCGTCATCGAGCGTGAACACATACTTGGTGTTCTTAAGGTCTTCTTCCTTGACCAGCACGCCTTGGAACGCCTCGGGATTGAAGCGGAAGGTGGTGCAACCCTTGAGACCCTTCTCGTGGGCGTATTGGTAGATGTGCTTGAAGTCGTCGTACTTGTAGTCGGTGGGCACGTTGGCAGTCTTGGAGATCGACGAATCGACCCAGATCTGTGCTGCCGCCTGAATATCGACGTGCTGCGCGGGCGTCACGTCATCGGCGGTGGTGAAGTACTCGGGCAGACGCTGCGAGGCCTCGGTGGAATGCGGCATGGCATCAGCGTTGATGAGCTCGCGATAGGCCAGCAGCTCGAACGAGAACACATCGACCTTTTCTTTGGTCTTGCGGCCTTCGCGAATCACGTTACGGAAATAGTGATGCGCAAACGACGGCTCGATGCCGTTGCTGGCGTTGTTGGCCAGTGACAGCGAGATAGTGCCGGTGGGCGCAATGGACGTGTGGTGCGTGAAACGCGCACCGGTCTGCGCCAGCTCTTCGACCAACTGCGGCGCGACTTCTGCAACGCGCTGCATGTAGCGGCTGTAGCGTGCATGCAGGATGCGACCCGGAATGCGCGCACCGATCTTCCAGCCATCACGCGCCATCTCGGGACGCTTGCGCAGCATCTCGGCGCTGACCACGAACTCTTCGTTCATGATGGGCGCAGAGCCCTTTTCGCGTGCCAGCTCGAGGCCTGCTTCCCAACCGGCCACAGCCATTTCGCGCGACACCTCTTCGGTGAAAGCCACCGACTCGGGGCTGCCGTATTTCATGCCCAGCAGCGTGAGCGTGGAGCCCAGGCCCAGAAAGCCCATGCCATGACGGCGCTTGCGCTGGATCTCGTTGCGCTGCTGCTCCAGCGGCAGGCCGTTGATCTCAACGACGTTGTCGAGCATGCGCGTGAAGACCTTGACCACATCGCGGTATTCGTCCCAATCAAAGCGCGCCTGCTCTGTGAAGGGCTGCAACACAAAGCGCGTGAGATTGACCGAACCCAACAGGCAAGAGCCATAGGGCGGCAGCGGCTGCTCGCCGCAGGGGTTGGTGGCGCGGATGTTCTCGCACCACCAGTTGTTGTTCATCTCGTTGACGCGGTCGATGAGAATGAAGCCCGGCTCGGCAAAGTCATAGGTGGACGACATGATGACGTCCCACATGCGACGTGCCGGCAGCGTCTTGTAGACGCGGCAGGCCACCAGGCCATCGGCGCTGGTGACATAGCCGTCTTGCAGCGGCCACTCGCGCCACACGAACTTGGTCGTATCGTCGAGATCGTCTTTGGCCGCATCGTATTCTTTGAGGCCGAGCGGAAACGACAGCTTCCACTCGCCGTCTTCACGCACAGCCTTCATGAACTCGTCGGTGATCAGCAGCGACAGGTTGAACTGGCGCAGACGGCCGTTCTCACGCTTGACGCGGATGAACTCCATAGCATCGGGATGACCGACATCGAAGGTGCCCATCTGCGCGCCGCGACGGCCACCGGCCGACGAGACGGTGAAACACATCTTGTCGTAGATATCCATGAACGACAGCGGGCCGGAGGTATAGGCACCAGCGCCCGACACATAAGCGCCGCGCGGACGCAGCGTGGAGAATTCATAGCCGATGCCGCAACCGGCCTTCAGCGTGAGGCCTGCCTCATGCACCTTGCCAAGAATGTCGTCCATCGAATCGCGCACGATGCCCGAGACGGTGCAATTGATGGTGGAGGTGGCGGGCTTGTGTTCCCACGC
>CANFSB010000049.1 GCA_947449495.1 Pseudomonadota bacterium | reverse complement strand
GCCGGAGGCCGCAGGCTGATTACCGATGCCGGTGCATCGAGCGCGCCCTGGGGTGATTGCAACCGCGATTACCCGCGCGAGGCCATCGTCAGCCCCTATCCGTTTAAGACTGCGCAGGCCCATTACGAGGCATTGCTCGCAGAGACCAAAAAGCGCGGCGGCCCAACCAAACACACCTACGCCACCGTGCCCGGTGAATGGACCGGTCGCTACATGCATCCGGGGCGCACGCCGGGCAATGCCTATTGGTATCGCATGCGTCACAACCAGACGCCCACCATCCTGTCGCTGCTCACACCCGAGTATCAGCAACGCATGGTGCAACAGTCCTACCATGAGGGCACTACCGATCGGGCCCAGTGGCCCTCGCAGTACTGCTTGCCCGAAGGCTTTATGCGGCGCTGGCATGAGTTCGCCACCTGGGAGTGGCACGTCATGGTCACGCCGTCGATGGTGCAGATCCTCACCGGCGTGGCGCGTAACTTCATTACCAGCGTGCATATCGATCGCCAGTTCCGCATGGATGGCGCGGTGCCGCGACTCGGTGCCGATGTACCGCGCTGGTATGGCGAGACCATCGGCTTCTGGGACAAAGACACGCTCATCACCTGGACTTCCAACATCCAGGGCTGGATGGTGCATGGCGCGTTCGAATACTCGAACAAGATGCAGACCGTAGAGATCTACACCGCCAACCGCGACGCCAAGGGTAAGTTTCTGGGCCTGAACCACGAAGCGATCTTTTATGATCCTGAGGCGCTGGTGCAGCCGGTGCGTATCATCCGTAATCACATCAAGACCAGCGACTACGACCAAGGTGACCCCTACGTCTTCATCGACTGCGTACAAACCATTTTTCCGGTCAACGGCAAGGCCACGCCGGTGACACCGGGCACACTCATCGAAATGCGTGTACCCGACATTTACGGCCGCCCCTGGGCTCAGACCTGGGAGCAGTATTTCGAGCAGGGCATGGAACGCCCGTCCAGCGAAGACATCTTCAGCATCAAGTAGGCAAACACATGAACACCACTTCACGCTTTCGTCGCATCTCCGTTGCAGCGTTGCTCATTGGCGCGGCAGCTGCCATGCCCGCGCTGGCACACCATTCTTTTGCCATCTTCAACATGGAACAGACCCGCGTCTTTACCGGCGTGGTCACGCGCATCAACCCGGATGCCAATCACCTGCAGATCTTCTTTGCACCGATGAATGAAGAGCGCAAGGGTGTGCTGCGTAGCGAAGATGGCAAGCCCGTGGTTTGGGCGGTCGAAATGGCTGGCTCTGCACAAGCCGCCACTCAGGGCGTTTCTGTCAGCAGCCTGCCGCCCGGCACCTATATCAGCGTTGCGCTGCATCCGCTTCGCAGTGGCGAAGCCGCTGGCAGCCGCGCCGAGACCGGTGCCATCTTCCGCTGCCCCGACAAGAAGGCACCTGAGGCAGGTAAGCACTGCGACAGCGTCGAGGGCCGCCTGGCCTTTGGCGAGGGCGCACTGGCACAGCCCAAGAACTGATCAACCGTGGAGCACTTCGCGCAGTGGCTGCAGGCCACGCCACTGAGCATCCTGATCCAGTCAACCAGCTGGCTGATCCCGCTGCTGCAATCGATCCACATCGTCATGATTGGCGTGGTGTTCGTGGCGGTGCTACTGCTGGTGCTGCGTGTGCTGGGTGTGGCTCGTACCGATGAGCCTGAGTCTGTGGTGTGGGCTCGCTTTGCGCCATGGATCAAGCGCAGCGTGTCGGTACTGGCGCTGACCGGCCTGGTGCTCATTA
This sequence comes from Pseudomonadota bacterium, assembly GCA_947449495.1. Lineage (GTDB taxonomy): Bacteria > Pseudomonadota > Gammaproteobacteria > Steroidobacterales > Steroidobacteraceae > ZC4RG30. The sequence continues at coordinate 14,625 of CANFSB010000049.1, read as the reverse complement.
TCAGCGAGCCGGTGCGTGAATTCACCGCTGTGAGCTTCTGGCTCAAGATGCTGCTGCTGGCACTGGGTATCGCCTCGATTGCGGCGCTGGGTAGTGCGTTACGGCGCGACGCGGCGGCAAGCCGCCCACTGGCAGTGTTCACACTACTGCTGTGGTTGGCAGTCATCTTCCTTGGCCGCGCCATTGCCTACGACGTAGAAGTCTGGGGCGCACTCTCCTTCAAGGCCTGATCAGGCAGCACACGGAACCGACATGGATCTGCACGATATCGCCCTGACCGTGGGCAACTCGGGACTCGGCGAATGGATGCGCACCAACGTGCGGGCCATGCCCATCGTCGAAGCGCTGCATGTGATAGCCGCAGCCACGGTGTTTGGCACTGTGCTGGTGGTGGATCTGCGCTTGCTGGGTCTGCCCGACCTCAAGCGTACGGTGACCCGCGTCAGCGGCGAGATGCTGCACTTCACATGGGCGGCTTTTGGTCTGGCCGTCATCACCGGCGTGATGATGTTTGCTGCCAATGCCAACACCTACTACGGCAACACCGCATTTCGCATCAAGCTGCTGGCGCTGGCTGCAGCTGGCGCAAATATGGCCCTCTTCCACTTCGGCGCATTTCGCACCGTGGCGCAGTGGGACAGCAAGCAAGTCTCACCGCGTGCTGCGAAGGTGGCTGCTGCGCTGTCGATCCTGCTGTGGGTGGGCGTAATTTTTGTGGCCCGCTGGATCGGCTTCACCAAGGGCTATGACTTTGCAGTGCCCGATAACATCGATCTAGATCTGACCATCCCCTAGCGCTGCGATTAAAGGTTGCGCTGCGTCGGATAGGCGAAGTGGATGCCGGCCGTAGCAAAGGCCGCAACGATGGCGTGATTGATCAAATCCTGCGCGCGCGCCACATCGCCCGCATCGGCGTTGGTCACGTAATACGTCAACTCGAACTCCAGCGCATAAGGCCCCAGCAGCTGCAGCGGGCAGGCTACAAACCGGGCAGTTGGCACTGCTACGACCGACTGCTCCACCAGCACCGGAACCTGTGTGACCAAGCCAAGCGGCGTGTCATAGGCCACGCGTAAGCGACACTGCACACGACGCTCAGGGCTGCGACCCAGATTGCGTAAGCGACTCTTGAGCATGTCGGCATTGGTAATGATGACCTGCTCGCCAGTCACCGCACGTAAGCGCGTGCTCTTGATGCCGATGTGTTCGACCACGCCTTCGTAGTCATCCAGTTTGACGAGATCACCCACCACAAAAGGTCGATCGAGTGCAATGGATAAGGACGCAAGCACATCACCCAGCACTGTTTGCACGGCCAACGCGATAGCGATACCGCCGACACCCAAGCCAGCCACCAGCGCCGTGACGTTGACGCCAAGGTTCTCGAGTGCCAGCAGTGTGACGATGACCCACGCCAGATTGCGGCCACCAAACAGCAGCAGCTCGACAGATGCGCCTGATAATGGCTCGGCGCCGCGCTGCAATCGCACCTGCTGACGGCGCTGCAATGCAAAGCGCAGCGCCAAGGTCGCCCAGAGCCCGAACTGCCACCACACACCAAACACAATAATCACATCAAAAGCGTGGTCTGCACTGGCTGGCAGCCGAAGCACTTTTTCGGCCAGGTACAGCGCAACAACCAACCGCACAATCGGGCTGGTAGCGCCTAATAAATCGAGGAGCAAGTCGCGGACCGGTACGCCGGGGTGGGCTTCGTGGCGACGTCGCCGGTAGCCAATGACTGCCTTGCGCAACAGAGGCAGAAGCACAAACGGCACCAGAAACGCCAGTGCCGCCAACCCCCACTCCAGCAGGCTGTTATGCAAGAAGCGGTGGCTGAGCAGGTCCTGAAGTGTAGTCATGGCTCACTAGTCGGGTATGTCGTCCATGCCAAGCTCTTTGAGCTTGCGCGTTAGGGTATTGCGACCCCACCCCAGCAGCTTGGACGCGGCCTGCTTGTGGCCCTGAGTATGCTTGAGTGCAACCAGAATGAGCGAGCGCTCAAAGGCCGGCAGTGCATCTTCAAGCAAAGGTGTGTTGCCCTGGGCTGCGCGCTCAGCCCATTGCGTCAGCGCTTCGGTCCAGTCACCGCCAACCGGCGTGGTGGTCGTGGTGTTGGTGGTATCGCCCGGCAGATCTTCGACGTGCACCTCGTTGCCCGGCGCCAGCACCGTCAATCGGCGGCACAAGTTCACCAATTCACGCACGTTGCCGGGCCAGTTATAGGCCTGCAGCAAATCATTGGCGGCAGGCGTCAGAGTCTTGGCCTCAACACCCAGTTCGCGCGCCGCCAGCTGCAAATAGTGATTGAGCAGGGAGGGTATGTCTTCGCGACGGGCGCGCAGCGGCGGCAACTCGATGCGAATGACATTGAGGCGATGAAACAGATCTTCGCGAAATAAACCCCGCTCGACGCGCTGTTCCAAGTTCTGGTGAGTGGCCGCGATGACGCGCACATCAACACGTATCGGGGTCTGGCCACCGACACGATAGAACTCGCCTTCAGCCAGCACGCGCAGCAAACGCGTCTGCAGCGAGGTCGTCATATCGCCGATTTCATCCAGGAACAGCGTGCCACCATCTGCTTGTTCGAAGCGGCCGCGTCGCATGCTGTCGGCGCCGGTAAAGGAGCCGCGCTCGTGGCCAAACAATTCGGATTCGAGCAGCTCTGCCGGAATAGCCGAGGTGTTGAGGGCAATGAACGCCTTGCCGGCGCGCGGACTGTGCTCGTGTAGTGCACGCGCCGCCAACTCTTTACCCGTACCAGATTCGCCAGTTACCAGCACGTTCACACTCGAACGCGATAAACGACCGATAGCGCGAAACACTTGCTGCATGGCCGGAGCTTGGCCAAGCAACTCGGGAATGCTCGGGTTGCTGCTGGCTGCAATAGTGCTGCGCACTGCGGCTTGCGCAGCACGGCGCACCAGATCCACGGCCTGGTCAATATCGAACGGCTTGGCAAGATATTCAAATGCGCCGCTTTCATAGGCAGACACAGCACTACCCAAGTCTGAATGCGCAGTCATCACGATGACCGGCAGATCGGGGTGGGACTCCTGCACTCGCTTGAGCAGCTCCAGGCCGGATTGGCCCGACATGCGCACGTCGGTGACCAGCACATCCGGCGCATCGTTGCGCAGTGCGGCCAGCGCCTGCTCGGCAGACTCGAAGGCGCGCGGCGCCATGCTGGCATTGCGCAACGCGCGCTCAAGCACCCAGCGGATGGACGCATCATCGTCTACCAGCCAGACGCGCAGGGGCGCTGTGTTCATTCGACCACCTCTAACGGAAGCAACAAAGTGAAGAGCGTGCGACCCGGTTCGCTATCGAACTCGATGATGCCGCCATGCCGGGAGATTAGATCTTGGGCCACGGCAAGCCCTAGCCCTGTGCCGGTACTGCGACCGGTCACTAGCGGATAGAACAATGTCTTAGACAATTCCGGCGGCACACCCTTGCCGGTGTCTTCAATCTGCACCGCAGCTACTAACCGATGGCGGACCGGGCCGATGCTGACGTTGGTTTGCACGCGCGTGCGCATGATGATGCGGCCCTGGCCATCCAAAGCTTGCAACGCATTGCGCCCCACATTGAGCAGCGCTTGCACTACTTGGTTGCGATCAAACATGCCATCAGGAAGGCTAGGGTCGTAGTCACGATCAATGCGCACTTGTTGAGGTGCTTCGGCACGCAACAAGCGCACCACGTGTTCGCAGATCTCGTGGATGTTGGCCGGCGCCTTCTGCGGCGGACGGCTGGGGTTGGTCATCGAGTCGACCAATGCCGTCAGCCGGTCAGCCTCACCGATGATCACCGAGGTGTATTCGTGCAGCGCCGGATCATGCAGTTCGCGCTCGAGCAGTTGCGCTGCACCTCGCAAGCCGCCCAACGGATTTTTGATCTCATGCGCCAACTGGCGAACCATCAGGCGGCTGCCGTCAATACCGGAGAGGATATCGTTCTCGCGGCTGAGGCGGCGACGCGAACGCGCGTCTGTGAGTTCCAGCAACAGATGAGTGCCGGTGAGCTGACCCTCTAAGGGCGTGATGATGATGTCGACAAACTGCTGTTCGCGAGGCAGCGGCGCACCCAACGGCTGCAACACGATCTCGTGCTGCGCACAGGGTTCGAGCCGGTCCATAGCGCGGCGCAGCATGCCGGCGAGCTTGTCTGAGTCGTGAAAGATGGAAGCAAAAGGTCTGCCGCGCGCGGTCTTGACGCTGATGCGCATCAAGTCCTGTGCGCTGACATTGGCGTATACCAAGCACAGCTGGGCGTCGAGGGTGACAATGCCTGTCGACAGCCCATCGAGCAGATCCGCAGGCTCATAGCTGGAGAGCAGCTGATAGCTGTCGGCATCATCTGACATGGGTGCACTCCTGCCGGCGTACGACGCGCGACAAGCCGCTTGTTAAGGCTTGCGACCGGGCCGCATGAGCGACGGTTGACGCACGTGAAAGGTGCTGGTCTTTGATGCACACATCGGCTGCCCTTGAGCAGAGGTGATGCGTATCGCAATGGAGTGAGTGCCGCGCTCGGGTTGCTGCAGCACATGCGTAAGCGAGCCGGGATTCCAGTCCGCGACCGGCGCACCATCTAGCGTCACGGCAACGCGATCGCCTGGGCGCAACGCGGGCAGCGCTTGAACAGTAAGTTGCACGAACTCCGGCGCATCGAACGCTGCGTCGTTGGCCGGTTCGATCACTGCGCAACTGGAATAGGTCGAAGCAGGCTTGGGCTTGGCCGGCTCGGCACGCGGCGAGGGTGCTCGAGTTGGCACAGCCGTGGAACCTGCCTTGGCGGGTGTAGTGGGCTGCAGTTGGACACGCGTAGCGCCCGGAACCTGCTTGTCGGAGAAATGCACGACGCCGTCCTGATCGACCCAACGCCACACTTCGGTGGCGGCGGCGAGTGAACTCGCACCCAGCAACAGCAGGGCGATCCTCAGGTTGTACATAGCGGGTGAGCATATCTCCAAACCGGGTGAGCCATCACCGGAAAGCAGGTGGCGGGTGAAGTTCCCGCCACCTGTTTTGGCCTTGCGGCCGGAACAGCCTTACAGGCTGTAGTACATGTCGAACTCGACCGGATGCGTGGTCATGCGGAAGCGCGTGACCTCGTCCATCTTCAGCTTGATGTAGGCGTCGATGACGTCATCAGTGAAGACACCGCCGGCCTTGAGGAAGCCGCGGTCCTTGTCGAGATGCTCGAGCGCCATGTCGAGCGAGTGGCACACCTCAGGAATGTGCGCAGCCTCTTCCGGCTCCAGATCGTACAGATCCTTGTCCGCGGCTTCGCCCGGATGGATCTTGTTCTGAATGCCGTCCAAGCCGGCCATCATCATTGCAGAGAAGGCCAGATACGGATTCGCGAGCGAATCCGGGAAGCGCACTTCGATGCGGCGCCCCTTGGGATTTGCGACCCAGGGAATACGGATCGAGGCAGAGCGATTGCGGGCCGAGTAGGCCAGCATGACAGGCGCTTCGAAGCCCGGCACCAGACGCTTGTAGCTGTTGGTACCCGGATTGGTGAAGGCGTTGATGGCCTTGGCGTGCTTGATGATGCCGCCGATGTAGTACAGCGCGGTGTCCGACAGGCCGCCGTACTTGTCACCTGCGAACAGCGCAACGCCGTCCTTCTGCAAGGACTGGTGCACGTGCATGCCCGAACCGTTGTCGCCAACGATGGGCTTGGGCATGAAGGTGGCGGTCTTACCGTAGCGCGCGGCCACGTTCTGGATCGCGTACTTGAGCATCAGCACTTCGTCAGCCTTGCGCACCAGCGTGCCGGCGCCAACGCCGATCTCGCACTGGCCGCCGGTGGCGACTTCATGGTGGTGCACTTCGACGGTCATGCCCATCTCTTCGAGGGCATTGCACATCTCAGCGCGGATCTCGTGCAGCGTGTCGACAGGCGGCACCGGGAAGTAGCCACCCTTCACGCCAGGACGATGGCCCAAGTTGGGCTGATCGCCGTAGTTGCGGTTGCTGTTCCAGGCGCCAGCATAGCTGTCGACCTCATACGAGCAGCCGTTCATGCCGTTCTGCCACTTCACGTCGTCGAACACGAAGAACTCGTTTTCGGGACCGAAGGTGGCGCGATCTGCAATGCCGGTGGACTTGAGGTAAGCCTCCGCGCGGCGTGCGAGCGAGCGCGGATCGCGCTCATAGCCCTGCATGGTGGCCGGCTCGATGATGTCGCAGCGCAGATTGAGCGTGGCTTCGTCGAAGAACGGATCCATCACAGCCGACGAGGCGTCGGGCATCAGAATCATGTCGGACTCGTTGATGCCCTTCCAGCCAGCGATCGACGAGCCGTCGAACATCTTGCCTTCAGTGAACAACTCTTCCTTGGCGGTATGCGAGGGCACCGTGACGTGCTGTTCCTTGCCGCGCGTGTCGCAGAAGCGGAAGTCGATCCATTTGACCTCCTTCTCCTTGATCAATTTCAGAACGTCTGCCGGTGTCGTCATAGCTCCTCCGATAAATAATTGGATCGACTTCTGCGGGCCCCCATGCAACTTGCAGGGTTCATGCCACCCGACGCACCGCACTGAGGCGATCTATCAAGGGTTGCGAGCTCGCAGTGCAGACATTATGCACCCACTCAGTGCGTGTCGTGGTGCGCCGCACCATCGCAGTGCAAGGCCCGGTTGGCGGCATGAATCGCTATACTGCGGGGCTGATTCACAGCCCCCGGAACCGGTGTCCATGGCAACCGTCACGACAGGCAAGCCACCGCAGACCTTCCAGGACCTGATCCTGGCGCTGCAAAGCTATTGGGCGGCCCAAGGCTGCGTAATCCTGCAGCCCTGCGATCTGGAAGTGGGCGCCGGTACGTTCCATACGGCCACCTTCCTGCGCTCCATCGGGCCAGAGCCCTGGGCCGCCGCCTATGTGCAACCCTCGCGCCGCCCGACCGATGGCCGCTACGGCGAAAACCCCTTCCGTCTGCAGCACTATTACCAGTTCCAGGTGGTCATAAAGCCCTCGCCCATCGACATCCTCGATCTGTACATCGGCAGCCTGCGGCATTTGGGCTTTGACCCGGCGGTACACGATCTGCGCTTTGTTGAGGACAACTGGGAATCCCCGACGCTGGGTGCTTGGGGTCTGGGTTGGGAGGTCTGGCTCAACGGCATGGAGATCACCCAGTTCACCTACTTCCAGCAGGTCGGTGGCTTGGACTGCCGCCCGGTCACCGGCGAGATCACGTACGGATTAGAGCGACTGGCGATGTATCTGCAGGGTGTGCAAAGCGTCTATGACCTGGTGTGGGCCGATGGCCCGCGCGGTCGCGTCACCTATGGCGATGTGTTCCACCAGAACGAAGTCGAGCAATCCACCTACAACTTTGAGCATGCCGATGTGGCGGTGCTGCTGCGGCGCTTCAACGAGCACGAGCAGGCCTGCAATCAACTGCTGGAAGCCAAGCTGGCACTGCCGGCTTATGAACAAGTGCAAAAGGCTTCACACACTTTCAACCTGCTCGATGCGCGCAAGGCCATTTCGGTCACCGAACGGCAGCGTTACATCCTGCGGGTGCGCACGCTGTCTCGCGCTGTGGCACAGGCCTATTACGCCAGCCGTGAAGCGCTGGGCTTCCCGATGCTGCAAGACACGGCCACCAAGCAGGTGCAGTCATGAACGCAGACTTTCTGGTTGAGCTGCGTACCGAAGAGTTGCCGCCCAAGGCACTGCCCACCCTAGAGGCTGCATTTCGAGACGCGCTGCTGCAGCGCATCGATGCGGCAGGCCTGCCGCACGGTGCCGTGCAATCGTTTGCCACACCGCGACGTCTAGCCGTGCGGGTGCAGGCATTGGCCACACAAGCAGCCGACCAAACCGTACAGCGTCGCGGCCCACCGGTCACCGCAGCCTTTGATGCCAGTGGCGCGCCCACGCGTGCAGCACAGGCCTTTGCCACCAGCTGCAACACCCCGCTGGATCAGCTGGGTCGCGAACAAGATGCCAAGGGCAACCACTACCTAAGCTACACGGGCATCAAAGCCGGTGCGGCGGCAGCAGAGCTATTGCCTGGCTTTGTCAGCGAGTCTCTCGATGCGCTGCCTATTCCGCGGCGCATGCGCTGGGGTGACGGCGATGCACAGTTCGTACGACCCGTGCATGGCCTGATCCTGCTGCATGGCACGCAGGTGCTTGCGGCGCAGATGCTGGGCGTCAGCGCAGGTCGGCACACACTGGGCCATCGCTTCATGAGCCAAGGTCTGCTGCAGATCGATGCGCCAGCCGACTATGAGCGCGTGCTTGAGCAGGACGGCAAAGTGGTCGCCGGTTTTGTTGAACGCCGCCAGCGGATCCATGAGGGTGTCAAAGCACTGGCCACACAGCTGGGTGGTCAAGCGCTGGTGTCCGAGGCACTGCTGGATGAAGTGACAGCACTGGTCGAGTGGCCCGTGCCGGTCGCCGGTCAATACGAGACGCGCTTTTTGCAACTGCCTCGCGAAGTGCTGATCAGCACGCTGCAAGAGCACCAGCGCTACTTCCCAGTTGAAGATGCGCACGGTGCATTGCTGCCTTGGTTCATCACCATCAGCAATATCGACAGCACGCAGCCCGAGGCCGTGCGCGCTGGCAACGAGCGCGTGGTGCGGCCGCGGCTTGCCGATGCAGCGTTCTTTTATGAGCAGGATCGCAAGGCGCCGTTGCACTCGCGTGCCGTTGCACTGGACTCAGTCACCTTTCAGGAACAGCTGGGTTCGATCGGTGATAAGGCGCGACGCGTCAGCACATTGGCCGCACACATCGCCACGCGTATCGATGGCGATGCGGCCTTGGCGCAGCGTGCTGCCGCACTGTGCAAGTGCGACTTGGTGACCAGCATGGTGGGCGAGTTCCCCGAGCTGCAGGGCATCATGGGTCGCTATTACGCCGTGGCCGATGGTGAGCACAGCGAGGTCGCACAGGCGATTGCCGAGCACTATCTGCCTCGTGGCGCAGGCGATAGCCTGCCAGCCACTCGCACTGGCCTTGCGCTGTCTATTGCCGACAAGCTCGACACCCTGACCGGCATCTTTGCCATCGGCCAAAAGCCCTCTGGCACCAAAGACCCGTTTGCACTGCGCCGTGCTGCTATCGGTATTGGCCGCATGATCTATGAGCAGCGGTTGCAGCTGGACCTGATCGACCTGATCGATGCTGCGCTGCATGCGCACACTATCTTTGATGCCCCGCTGGCAGCAGGGGCCAAGCCGCGACCCACACGCGATGTGGTAGCTGCGCAGGTGTACGACTACATGATGGAACGCCAGCGCAACGCCTGGCTCGAGCCACCCGATGGCGGTCTGCCCATTCCAGGCATCTCGCCCGAAGCCTGCGATGCAGTGCTGGCTACACGGCCACGCTCGCCGCTGGACTTCGATGCGCGTTTGCGTGCAGTACTGGGCTTTCTGGCCCTGCCCGAAGCCGCCAGCCTTACAGCCGCCAACAAGCGCATCGCCAATCTACTTAAAAAGTCGGCCGGCGATGAAGCCGGTGCCACGCACATTGATGAAGCGCGACTGCAGGACGGTGCAGAGCGGGCGCTGTATCAGGCAGTCATTGCTGCCGAGCACAGCGTGCCAGGCAAAGTCGCCGTGGGCGATTACGCTACAGCGCTGGGACTGCTGGCGCACACGCGTCCGGCAGTCGATGCGTTCTTTGATGGCGTGATGGTGATGGACCCGGACTTGGCGCTGCGTGCCAACCGATTGGCAGTGCTCACGCGCCTGCGTGCGTTGTTTGTCGGCATCGCAGATCTGTCACGACTGCCCGGGTAGGCGCAGGGTCATCTTTAGACGGCAAGAGTTTTAATACCTTCAAATTCGAGACGGGGGACTGACATGAGCACCAACGAAGAGCAGACGGGCGTAGATCGCCGCGGGTTCATCGGCAGCGCACTGACTGCAGCAGCCGGCCTTACCGCCGGTGCTGTGGCGGCCACGACTGCCGCGGCGCAAGTGCCTGGCCCTATGGCCAGCGACATGCTGGATCGCTATGTCCCCACTCCCAAAGAAGGCCGCAAGCCGCAGCTGTTTCGCGCCGAACTGACCATTCGCGATTGCGAAGTCGAGGGCAAGATTCCCTCAGACCTGCGTGGTGCGTTTTATCGCGTGGGCCCCGATGCGCAGTATCCACTGGCACCGGGCAACATCCCCTTTGATGGCGAAGGCCATGTCAGCCAGTTTGCCTTCAACAACGGGCGCGTCGATTTTCAAAGCCGCTTCGTACACAACGAGCGCTATGTCGAACAGGACAAAGCCGGTCGCATCCTGTTCCCCATGTACCGCAACCCGTATGTGAATGACCCACTGGTCAAGGGCAAAAGCCGCGGTACGCACAACACCCACATCATCAACCACAACGGCATGTTGCTGGCCCTCAAAGAGGACAGCCCGCCTGCCGCGCTCGATCTGTACACGCTCGAGATTATCGATCCGGTTTACCGCTTCGGCGGTCAGCTGCAGAGCGAAACCTTTACTGCTCATCCCAAGATCGACAGCCGCACCGGCAACATGATTGCGTTCGGTTACGAGGCCAAGGGCCACGGCACTGACGACGTGAACGTGTTCGAGTACACGCCGCAAGGCAAGAAGGTGTGGGATGCCTGGGTCAAGGTGCCTTATGTAGGCATGCTGCACGACTTCGCAGTGACCGAGCACTTCATCGTGCTGTATGTCATTCCGCTGGCGATCGACCACGAGCAGATGAAGCGCGGTGGCATCCATTGGTCCTGGTACAACGGTCAACCTACCTATTTCGGGTTCTTCCGTCGTGGTGGCGATGGCAAAGACGTGCAGTGGATCAAGGGCCCCGAGCGCAGTGCCACACACATGATGGGCTGCTGGGATGATGGCAAGCACATCTATGTCGATGTGGAGATGTCGGCCTACAACCCTTTCCCGTTCATGCCGATGCGCGATGGTTCGCGTTGGGATCCGGTCAAGGGCGCTAGCCGCATGACGCGACTGTCGGTCGATCTGTCCAAAAAGACGCCCAAGGACTACAGCATCGAGACGCTGTACCAAAATCTGATCGGCGCACTGCCGCGTCAGGATGACCGCTACAACACAGAGCCGTATCGCTATGGCTTCTTGCCCTGCCCGGATCCGGACCCGAAGGATCCGGCCAAGCGCCCGTCATCCTGCTATGCCCGCATGGACCTGGCCACCCGCAAGTTCCAGATCTATCGCGGCGAAGAAGATGTCACGCTGGCCGAGGCTTGCTTCGCACCGCGCAGCAAGGATGCCCCCGAGGGTAATGGCTATCTGATGGGCGTGGCCAGCCACAGCAAGGAAAACGGCCGCTGCGATCTGGTGATCCTGGATGCAGAGCATGTGGATCAGGGCCCTGTTGCCATCGTGCGCCTGCCCACTAAGATCGTGGGCCAGATCCACGGGTATTGGGTCCCTGAATGGCAGATGCCGCCAAAGAAAGGCTAACTGCCTGGGCTAACACCCCTGAATGGCAGATGCCGCCAAAGAAGGCGTAACTGGCTAGGGGTTGGGGGCGCGCTAGTGCAGCGCGCCCTCGCCGCCGCGCACGTCCACCTTGCGCAGCATCAACACCACAGTGGCCAGCAACGCGATGCCCAGCGGCAGCAACGGCACATAAAACATCTGCTGCACCGGCACACCCAAGCCCAACACATAGCCGCCCACCAAGGGCCCAGCTATAGAGCCTATACGGCCAAAGCCCAGTGCGGCACCCACGCCAGTCGTGCGGCAGTTGGACGGATATATCAGACCCGCCGATGCGTTAAGCGCACCTTGGCAGCCAATCACACCAAAGCCCGATCCGCACACCGCCAAGGTCAGCACCCAGGTATTGGAAAAGCCCTGCGTAGCGATGGTCAGTAGCGACGCCATGCCCACGCCTAGCAACACGATGATCCAGCGGATACCCATCCGACCCAACATGATCGCCGTGGCAATGGCTGCGATGGCACCGGCCCAGTGGAAGAAGCTGTTGGTGAGCGAGAACTGCGTGGGCGATAAGTTGCCCAGCTTGAGCACCGTGCTGATCCAGCTGTTCAAAAAATGCATCGACAGCAGCACACCGGCGAACATGATCCACAACAGCACAGTGGTCACACGCAAGTTGGCGCCAAACAACTCGCCAAAGCCGCCCTTGGCTTGGGCTTGGTTGCCACGCAACGCGAACTGGGTGTTGTCATCGATGTGCACGGAAGGATCCATCGCCTTAATGCGCTGCGCAATCTGCTGCCGATCACGACCTCGATTGGTGAGAAACAACAAGGATTCCGGCAGTAGCATCGCCAACACCAAGGCAATAACGGCAGGCACGACGGCGCCCACCACAAAGACCGACTGCCAGCCATACGTCGGCACCAGATTGGCGGCCACCACGCCCGGAATGCCACTGCCCACCGAGATGCCCAAGATGACCAAGCTGGTAAACATGGGACGGCGCGCGCGCGGCGTCATTTCCGGGGTGAGCGCAATAACATTGGGCAGCACACCACCCAGACCCACACCAGTGATAAAGCGCATAACACACAGGCCATTAACACTGGATGTTTGCAGAGCAAGCAAGGTAGCAACGCTGTAGAGCAGCGTGCCAATGACGATCAGCTTCTTGCGGCCGATGCGGTCTCCAAAGCCACCCAGGAAGATGGCACCGATCATCATGCCGAACAGATTGGCAGACTGCACTGGACCGACCAGCTCTTTGGGGCTGACGCCCCAAGCATCAGACAGCCATGGCGCAACAACGCCGACAATCTGCATATCGAAGCCGTCGCAAACCAGCGCCAGCATCAACAAAAAGATCAGCACATAGCTACGTAGCCCGAGCGACTGTTGATCGATGATGTCATCGACCAACACTGTGTCCGTTGTTGCCATGTCCTGCCCCTTTTATTGGGTGGTTCTTACATTTTGTAATCGGTCTGCGTGCGCTGGTACTCGATGAACCAGTCCAGTGCCGCAGCACTAGCCATCGCATCGCGATTGGCAGCTTTAGCTGCCGGCACACCCTGCAAGATACGCCTTACCGGCACTTCCATACGCTTACCGCTGATGGTGTAGGGAATCAGCGGCACCTGGTAGATTTTGTCCGGTACATGTCGCGGCGTGTATTCACTGCGTAGCTTGTCGTTGATGGCGCGCGTTAGCGCATCATCGAGCACCACGCCGTCGGCGAGTTTTACAAACATCGGCATGAAGAACTTGCCGCCGGGCAGGTCGAGATTGACCACCACGCCATCCTCAACACCGGGCACCAGCACGATGGTGCGATAGATTTCTGAGGTGCCGATGCGAATGCCAAAGCGATTGAGCGTGGCATCGCTGCGGCCCAACACAAAGCAACCGCCGCGCGCGTTGATGCGATAAAAATCGCCCTGACGCCATTGGCCCGGGAAATCACTGAAGTAGGTTTCTGTGTAGCGCACATCGCCGGCATCGTTAAAGAAGCCGATGGGCATGGAAGGCATGGGCTGAGTGACGACCATCTCGCCCACTTCATCGACCACATAGTCACCGTTCTCGCCGATGACATGCACTGCCACACCCAGGCAGCGCGCCTGAATCTCGCCGGCGTACTGCGGCAGCGTGACCACACCGGCCACAAAGCCAGAGCAAATGTCCGTGCCGCCGCAGCCCGGAGAAATCCATGCATCTTTTTTGACGTTGTCGTGGAACCACGCCTGGCACTCGGGTGTAACAGGCGAGCCCGCCAGCGTTACTGAATCGAGGCTCGACAGATCAAATTTGTTTTTGGGAACGATGCCGTTCTTTTCAAGGATGGCTTGATAGGTTGGGCTGGCGCCAAACAAATTGGCCTTAGAGTCCTGCACCATCTTCCACAGCAAATCGCCATCGGGCCAAGCCGGGTTGCCATCGAACAACACCGGCGTCACGTTGGACAGCAACGAGCTGACCAGGAAGTTCCACATCATCCAACCCGTAGTGGTGAAGAAGAAGATGCGCTGGCCGGGATGCATGTCGAAGTTGAACGCTACATGCTTGAGCTGTTCGATGAGTATGCCGCCATGACTGTGCATGATCGGCTTGGGCAGGCCCGTGGTGCCTGATGAAAACAAAATCCACAGCGGGTGCATGAATGGGACTTCTTCATAATGGAAGTCCGCACGTGATACCGGCTCATGGTCGAGCAACTCGTTCCAGAATATTGTACCGGGCGTAATACGACGCGGTGCAGCCGGATCGAGATAGGGCAATTGGATAACGTGCTTAACCGTCGTCAAGCGTGCCAAGATTTTTTCTACTTCACCGCGACGGTCAAACGGTTTGCCACCGTATTGATAGCCATCAACGTGCAGAAAGACCACCGGCTCAAGCTGAGCAAAGCGATCCAGCACTCCCGGCGTGCCAAAGTCGGGTCCGCACGATGACCAGATGGCGCCGATACTGGTGGTGGCCAGCATCGCAATAAGTGCCTCGGGCACATTGACGATATAGGCACACACGCGATCACCGCGCTGCACACCGAGCTTGCGCAATTGAGTGGCGACGATGCGCACCTTACCGGCAAGCTCTTCCCAACTGATGGCCTGCAAACCCTGACGCTCGTTGAGATGCAGGACGGCCGTGGCATCGGGGCGCTCGTGGCGCAGCATATGGCGCGCGTAGTTGAGCGT
>CANFSB010000048.1 GCA_947449495.1 Pseudomonadota bacterium | reverse complement strand
GCCACCGAGTTTTATCTGCGCCAAGCTCGCACGCTCATACGTGTGCTCGATGCACGCACTGATGCGGGTTTTGTGTTTCGTGTGGATATGCGCTTGCGTCCTTATGGCGACAGTGGTCCGCTGGTAGCTAGTTTTGCAGCCTTTGAGGATTACCTGCAGGCTGATGGCCGCGATTGGGAGCGCTATGCCTATGTCAAAGCGCGCGCCCTGACGGCCAAGGCGGTGTTCGAGCCTTTGCGCGAACAAGTGCTGCGCCCCTTTGTTTATCGCCGCTATCTGGACTTTGGTGTGTTCGACTCGCTGCGCGAGATGCGGGCGTTGATCGCGCGCGAAGTGGTGCGTCGCGAACTTGCCGATCACATCAAGTTGGGGCCGGGTGGCATTCGCGAAGTGGAATTCACCGTGCAATCGCTGCAGCTGATTCGCGGCGGTCAGGATCCGACCCTGCGTGGCACGTCGCTGTTGTCGGTGCTACCGCGACTGCGTGGTGCCAAGTTATTAGGCGAGGAGGCCATCGCCCAGTTGCGCGAGGCTTATCTGTTTTTGCGGCGCCTCGAAAATCGCCTGCAGATGCTCGATGATCAACAAACCCACAGCTTGCCCACAGACCCGTTGATTGCGCTGCGCATCGCAGTGGCAATGGGCTTTGCCGATGACTTGCACTTGCGTGCGGCACTGGAGGTGCAGCGCCGTCGCGTACGCCAGCATGCCGAATCAGTGGTGGTGCCAGCTGCTGCCGGCAATGCTCCTGCCGCAGTGGATCTGGCCGGACTGTGGGATGATCAGGTCGATACGTCTGCGCTACGTGAGGGCTTGCTGCGCTTACAGCTGCCAGAGCCCGATGCGATGTTGCAGATGTTGCTGGCATTGCCCACCAGCACGCGCTTGCGCCGCCTGGATGCCATTGGCCGTCGCCGGCTTATTTCCTTGCTGACGCGGTTGCTTGCCGAACTGCCGGTTGCGGATGCACTGCCAGTGCTACGGCGCTTGCTGTTGATCATCGAGGCAATTGGGCAACGCTCAGCCTATTTCTCATTGTTGCTGGAAAATGCTCCGGCACGTCGTCGCTTGATCACCGTGTGCTCCCATGGTGATTTCTTGGCAGCGCGTGTTGCGGCCTATCCCTTGCTACTCGATGAGCTCATCGATGAGGCGGTGCTGCTGGAGTTGCCGGACCGTGCTGCGATGCAAGCGGATCTGGCGGCGCGTGTTATCGCTGTGGCAAACGAAGATCCGGATCGGCAGGTCGAGTCCTTGATTCAGTTTCAGCGCGCGGCGGTGTTTCGTGTGGCATTGGCCGATCTGACCGGTCGTCTGCCGTTGATGCAGGTCAGTGATCGACTTACTGAAGTGGCCGAGCTCATTACCGAAGCGACGATGGGTATGGCGTGGACACAGATTGCCAGCACTTTGGGTCAGCCAACTTGTTGTGACCCGGCAGATGCAGCGCCACGCGTCGTGCGAGTGGCTGCTATCGGCTACGGCAAGCTCGGCGGCAGAGAGTTGGGCTATGCCTCAGATCTGGATCTGGTGTTCCTGCACGACTCTGCCGGTGAGCGTCAGCAAACCGATGCTCCTGAACCTATAGATAACCAAGTGTTCTTCTTGCGCTGGGCACAGCGTCTGTTGCACTTGCTGACGGTGCATTCAGGTGCAGGGCGCTTGTATGAAGTGGATGTGCGCCTGCGCCCCAGTGGTAAGGGTGGCTTACTGGTGACGCGCATCGAGGCCTTTCGCAGTTATCAGTTTGAGGACGCTTGGACTTGGGAACATCAAGCCCTGTTACATGCGCGTGCAGTGGCCGGTGATGTGACGCTGCGCCAACGCATCGAGGCGGTGCGTCACGAGGTGCTGCAAGACGCAGTACGGCGCACTGATCTGCGCGACAAGGTGCGCGATATGCGCGAGCGCATGCGCCGTGAGTTGACTGGCGCGGGTGTCGGGCAGGTAGACCTGAAGCAGGATCGCGGCGGCATTGCCGATATTGAGTTTCTGGCGCAGTACTGGGCGCTACGTTGGGCGCAGGACTATCCGCCGGTGGCTTGGTTCCCAGACACCATCAGGCAATTGGAATCACTGGCATCGGCAGCCCTGGTGCCACAGGAGCAGGTGGATGTGCTGGTCAGCGCCTATCAGGCCTACCGGCTGGCTCTGCACCGGCGCTCGCTCGATGGCTTGGGCGGCGTATTGGAAGCCAGTGCCTTTGCCACCGAGCGCGCTGCGGTCGCAATGCTGTGGGAAGCTGCGATGCACGACCCGACCGGACTATAATCGCGCCATGAGCACTTCGACCAAACCGGCCCAAACGCCCAACGCCCAGCAGCGTTACCAAGTACACGCAGCAGACTTGCCGCTGTCCTGCCCCATGCCTGCAATGAGCCTGTGGAACTCGCATCCACGCGTTTACTTGCCCATCGAGGAAACCGGCTGGGCAAAGTGCGCCTATTGCGGCGCCGAATACACGTTAGTCGGCTGACCTGAGTGCGCCGCCTTTAGTAGGCGGCGTAGGACTTTTCTTCGACCAGTCGCGAACCCAGCGCTTGATTGATGCGCTTTTTGATGGCTGCGCGCTGGTCGTTTTCGATATAGACGGCGCGAGCCAAGCGGATGAACTCTTCGTCAAACAGACGTGCGCGTTCTTGGTCGCGAATCAGATCTTCGATTTCCCATAGCCGCTCATTGACCGCCAGCAGTGCAGCCTGGTCTGCCGCTACATCAGCGCCGCCAAATACTGACGCTGCCCAGCACCGGGTCAACGCTTCATATTCGATCCGCACGTTGGCGAGCTTGTCGGCCGCCGTGATACGTCGCGACTTGATGTCGAGGATGGTGAGCTTGTCGATCAGCTCGCCGGGTGATACCGGTGCCATGAGTTCGTCCATGCGGGTAATGGTAGCAGGCCGCTGACCACGTAAGATGCAGGTCACGCTCAGCAGTAGGGGTCTGGTCGCCATGGTTGCGGTTGAATCGGTCGGCGATGACATCCGGCGTTTTGGTACTGCCCTAGACCCCCAGGGATTGGTGGCCTATCAGCCAGCTTTGGCCGGTGAGTTCACCAGCCAGTGGCTTGATCCGCGCTATTGGGCCCGCAACGGGGCGCTACTCGGCGGTATCGATGGTATCGACGGCATTTGGGTGGTGCGCGAGGGCCGCCGCACTCTGCAGCTGCGCCAATTACGACAGTCCGGGCTACCGGCAGCGGTGGTAATGAACCGGTTGCTGTGGCTGGGTGAGGCCCGCTGTGTCGCCTGGCAGCAGCTGCAGGCATCACTGCAGGCACAGGTGGCAGGCCTGTGCGCAGCACCCGTGCTTGCGGTGCGCTGGCGGCGTCTGGGGCTGTTTTACAGCGCCGAAGTGCTGTCGGTGCAGTCCGGCTCCCTGCCCACGCTGGCCCAGCAGCTACGCGCGGGCTCGGTCTCCTTAGATGTTTGGGCAGCCGTCGGCCGCTGCCTGCGCCGTCACCATGACGCCGGCATCAACCTGGCCGGATTACAGGCGGCTGAATTGCGAATTGGCGGCAGTGATGGCGTGCAGGTGGGCGACTATCACCGGGCCAGGGTGCGCACGCCGGGCATGTGGTCGGCTGCTGATGTGGTGCGCCTGCGCCGCTCCATCGACAGGGTGCTGGATGCGGCAGGGCAGTCGATGGATGAGGTGGCGTGGCATTGTTTGCTGGCGGCCTACGGCTGATGTTGCAGGGCCTCTACACGTTGCTGCTGCGCTTGCTGCTGCCGCTGGTATTGCTGCGGTTGTGGTGGTCGGGCAGGGCCAATCCGGCGCTGGCTGTGAATTTGGGCGAGCGCTTGGCGCGTCGCAAAACCCAACGACGCGGCGGTCTGCCACCCATCTGGATACACGCGGTGTCGGTTGGCGAAGTGCAGGCCGTGGCCGGTCTGCTGCGTGGTTTGCGCCAACGAGATCCACAGCGGCCGCTGTTGCTGACGATGGCCACTGCCACCGGCCACCAACGTGCCCGCACGCTGTACGCGGCCGAGCTAGCTGCTACGCCGGGCCGTGCCGCGCTGCGCTTGCGCTATGCACCTTTCGATTTACCCGGTGCGGTGCGCCGCTTCCTGCAGCAGGAACAGCCCTGTGTGGCGCTGATTCTGGAAACAGAGCTATGGCCCAATCTGCTGCGGGCCTGCCAGCGTGCGGCGGTGCCAGTGGCATTGGTCAGTGCGCGGCTGTCCGAGCGCTCGCTGCGTCGTTATCGCAGCTTGGCGCCGGGGCTGATGCAACGCAGCTTGCAGCGCATCGCGTGCTTGGTAGTGCAGGGCCAAGACGACGCGGCGCGGTTTATCGCTTTGGGCGCTGCGCCGTCTCAAGTGCTGGTGGGCGGCAATCTAAAATTCGATCTGCAATTACCACCCGACCTGCCGCAGCGCGCGGCCAGCCTGCAGTCGCGGGTGTCGGCTGGCCGGCGTGTCTGGGTGGCAGGCAGCACCCATGCGGGCGAGGAACTGCAGGTGCTGCAGGCGCAGCGGCTGTTGCAGGCCGGTACTTTGGCTGCTGCGCCGCTGCTGGTGATGGCACCGCGCCACCCCGAGCGCTTTGCCGCGGTAGCGGCGAGCATCGCGCGCGAGGGCTTTGTGTTGCAGCGCCACAGCGACGGTGGGGCAATAGCCGCCGACACCCAAGTGCTGTTGGTCGATACCTTGGGCGATTTGATGGCTTGGTATGCCTGTGCCGAAGTAGTGTTTATTGGTGGCAGTCTGGTGCCCGTGGGCGGGCACAACCTGCTCGAACCTGCGGCGTTGGGTCGACCTGTGCTCAGTGGCCCGGCACAGTTCAATGCACCGGAGGCTGCGCGGCTGTTGACGGCGCAGGGTGCATTGCAAACGGTTGCCGATAGCGCCGGGCTGGCTGCAGCACTGCAGAGCTTGTTTGAGGATGTGGCAGAAGCCGGCCGGCGCGGAGCGGCGGGCGAGGCGGTGCTGGAAGCCAACCGTGGGGCGGCGCAGCGCAGCTTGGCGCTGCTGCAGCCCTTGCTGCCGGCCGTCGTGCAAGACGGCGCGACAGGCTCAAGCGTCGCTTAGGGCGACGGCGGCGGCGGATCCGGCGGCGTGGTGGGCGCCGTGACCGTCAGCCACTTGTTGATCTCGGCGATGGTGCCACGATCCAGATCACCCGAGGCCAGGCGCAATTGCACCAAGCTGTTGAGGTAGCTGTAGCGACCCTGCGAGTAGTTGGTCTGCGCTTGGATCAGCAAGCGGCGCGAGTCCAGCAGTTCAACTGCGGTGCGCGTGCCCACTTCGTAGCCTGCTTCGGCAGCCTTGAGGGCTGTCTGGCTGGACTCCAAGGCCTGACGCAGCGCCTGCACCTGTGAGATGCCGCTGTTGACGCCCAGATAGGCGTCGCGTGCCAGGCGCTCGGTTTCGCGCGAGCTGCGTTCCAGTCGCTCTTTGGCGGCAATCCAGCTGTATTGGGTCTGGCGCACGCGGGACTGCGAAGAACCGCCAGAGAAGATGGGCAGCGTGACCTGCAGCGACAGCGACTTGCCGTAAGCCTCGGACAGCGTGTTGCTGACGCTGGTTGGCAATGTGCGCGTGCCCTCTACGTTGCTGTAGCTGCGGCCGGCAACCAGATCGACGGTTGGCAGATGGCTGCTGAAGGCAACGCCAACCTGATCACGGGCGATGTCGGCGGCCAGACGATTGGAGAGCAGGGTGGCGTTTTGATCCATCGAGATCTTGACCCACTCTTCTACGCTCGAAGGCGAGGGCGACAACAGCGGCATGGTGTCGGCCGGCTTGTTCAGCGTGTCGTAGTACTCGCCGACGGTAGCGCGCAATTGTTCCTGGGCATTGGCCAGGCTGCGCTTGGCGACGATGACCTGTGCGGCTGAACTGTCGCGCGCAGCACGGGCATCCTGCACATCGGTGATGGCAATAAGGCCCACTTCGAAGCGCTTCTCTGCTTGCTGCAACTGGCGGGCGAATGCGTCGCGCGCTGCCATCTGCGACTCGACCACGTCTTGGGCCGACAGCACGGCGAAATACTGGGTTGCCACGCGCTGCGCCAGCGCCTGACGAGCCACCAGATAGTTGGCTTCCGCCTGGGCGACCTGATGACCGGCGGCCTTGAGCGTCATCCAGTTGGCCCACGAAAAGACGTTTTGGCGGATGTTCAGGCGCCACGTGTCTGTATCGGTAGTGCCGACGCCGCCCGTCGCGTTACGGATGGGAGCATTGTTGCCCAGCACGATGTCTGAATAGCCCGTGCCGTCAGACCAGTCGCGGCTGCGGCTGCCCGTGGCGCTGACCTGTGGCAGCAGCGTCGCCCACGCCTGCGGCCGAGCCTCCCGTGCGGCAAGCCGGGTGGCCTCCGCTTCACGCAACTGCGGGTCGTTGTTTAGCGCCCGGTCATAGACGGCCAGGAGGTCTTCGGCGTGCGCTGCACTGGCCGAGAGGCACAGCAGCGATATCAGCAGTCCGCGGTTCATGAGGCTCCACAGGTCTTTAGTAATCAAGTGTAAGAGCGTCGAACCTGCTGGCAAGTTCCCGCCCGACCGGATCAAAAGTGAAAAGGTTCCGGTCGCGGTGCGTTAACCAGCGCATCGATCACGGTTTCGAACAGGGTTTGAGCGACGCAGGGGCCATTGCCGGTCCGTGAGACCAGCCTGGCCTGCATGACGGGGCCCTGACCCACTACTGCGAACAGCCGGCCGCCCGGGTTCAGCAGCGCCTCGAAACGCGGGTCGTACTGCGGCAGCGAGCCGGTCAGCACCACTACGTCATAGTGGGGCAGCGTATCGAGCAGCGTGTAGACGTCGGCATGGGTGATTTTGGCGCCATGGACCTGAGCGGCAGCCAGCGCTGCCCGTGCGGCAGTGGCCAGCTCGGCATGCAGTTCCAAGCTTTCGACCACACCGCCACGCAGCGTAAGGCAGGCGGTGAGGAAGCCCGAGCCAGTGCCTACTTCCAGCACACGCTCTCCGGCCTGCACGCCTACAGCTTGGACGATTCGACCGACCAGCTTGGGCGCCAGCATGTGCTGACCGTGAGCCAGCGGCACTTCGAGGTCGGCATAGGCCGTATCGCGCCAGCTGGCAGGCACGAAAACTTCTCGGGGCAGTTGGCGAAACAGGCCCAGAATGCTGTCATCCAGTACGTCCCAGGCGCGCAGCTGCTGGGCGACCATTTGTTCGCGGGCGTATGCCGGGGCGGCCTGCAGGCTGGACATTTTGTTGAATTCCGGGACTCGGTTGGCGGTCTTATGCAGCGGGACGCGGCAAGGTAAGGCAATTCCGGCTCTATGCCAAGTCACAACGTGATCGGTTGTGGTTGAAATGAGCCGATGGTGGGCAGGGCAAACCGCAGCAGCGGGGCACAAACGGGGTATCAGGCGGATATGGTCTCGGTCACCGCGCTTGCGGGTGGTGGGTTATCGCTGGTGTCGATGGTGCTGTTGGCGGTGTGCCTGCGGCAACGTTCGGCCTTGCGCGCCTTTGCCGAGCAGCCTTTGCACGGCGAGATTGGTTTGCCCGAGATCCCCCAATTTGCTGGCGGCTTCGCACTGACGCCGACGTCGCCGTCCACCGAAGTGGCTGTGGTACCGCAGCAGCAGCCAGTAACGTTGAGCGTCGGCAGCGATTTGTTCCGTGAGATCGGCGAGCGCGTGCACGAGATTGTGCTGTTGCATGGCGATGTCATCCTTTATGCCAATCCGCAATTTGCTGCGCTGGCTGGTGTGCCAGCCGAGAAGCTGACTGGGCGGCACCTGTCCGAGTTGGTGGTGGCAGAGCAAAAGCAGTCTGTGTCAGAGAATCTGCGCCAGCGACTGGCCGGCGAAGTGGTCGCCGAGCGCTATGAATTAGATCTGCTGGGTGACCAGGGACAAATGACGCGACTGGAGATTTCCACCTCCCCGGTACAGACCGCCGGTCGCAGCGCCCTGTTAGTGACTGGAGTGGAGGTGATTCCCACCGGCGAACAACCCGCTGCTGCCGGCGCAGTGACTGCTCGCTCGCACGCACGCAATGCAGTAGAGGCGATGGCCGGAGCGGTGCTCACTACCGACGTGGCAGGCCAAATCGATTACGCCAATCCCGCTGCCTGCCGGCTGTTGGGCATGGAGCTGTCGTTTTTGAAGGGCGCCACGCTCGGTGCAGTGGTGAGTCTGGTCGATGAGACCGATCGCAAGTTGCTGGCCGATCCGGTCGATCTGGCCTTACATGGCAACGGCTCAACCGTGGTGCAGCGCCGCGCTTTGCTGTTGGCGCATGCCAATGGCACCGAACGCGCCATCGAAGTATCGGCTGCGCCCATTCGCGTGCGAGACAACGCTGCAGATGAGATTACCGGCGTGGTGGTGATGCTGCATGACGTGACAGAGAGTCGCGGCATTACCCAGCAGATGTCCTATCAGGCCACTCATGATGCTTTGACGGGTCTGGTCAACAGACCCGAATTTGAGCAGCGCATGAGCGCAAGCCTGCAAGCCGCACAGCGCGGGACAGTCAAGCATGTGCTCTGTTACGTGGATCTGGACCACTTCAAGAACGTCAATGACATTGCGGGCCATTTGGCCGGCGACGCCATGCTGCGTGAAGTGGCGAAGCTGCTGCGTTCGGCGGTGCGTGATTCCGACACCGTGGCCAGACTAGGTGGCGACGAGTTTGCATTGCTGTTGGTGGGTTGCCCGCTCGATAAGGGCCAACAGATTGCCGAGGATCTGGCGCGCACCATCGCCGAGTATCGCTTCGTCTGGAAAGACCGCATCTTCACCATCGGCGCCAGCGTCGGTCTGGTTGAGTTGGCGCGCGACAGCGGCAACCTGGAAGAATCTTTGGCGGCTGCCGATTCGGCCTGCTACGTGGCCAAGAAGCAGGGCACCGGGTGTGTTGCGGTGTATTCGGCACGCGATGAAGTGGTCGCGCGCCAGAGCGGCGAGATCCATTGGCTGCAGACCTTACAGACGGCGATCCGCGAGAACTTGTTTCGCCTGTATTGGCAGCCGATTGTTTCTTCATACAGCCATGTGCAGGGCGGTCCGTGCATGGAAGTGCTGGTGCGTCTGGCGGATGACAGTGGTCGTGAAGTGCCACCGCAGGATTTTTTGCGCGCTGCCGAGCGCTATCGCTTGATGGGGCTGATCGATCGCTGGGTCGTGCAGTCCACGTTGATGGCCATGGGTCGCGGCGCCATCGAGTTGGAGCCGGGCCGCAGTCTGGCGCTCAACATCTCAGCGCAGACCTTGGCCGATGCGCAGTTTTTGGAGTTTGTGGTCGACTGCTTCGATCGCACTGGAGTTAATCCGGCGCAGGTGTGTTTTGAATTGCCCGAAGCTGCGGTGGTTGCTAATCCCGATCACGCCAAGCGCTTTGTCGGTGTGCTGCATGGTCTGGGCAGTCATTTTGCGTTGGACGATTTCGGCAGCAACCTGGGTTCGTTCTCAAACCTCAAGAACCTGCCCATCGACTATCTCAAGATCGATGGCTCATTCATGCGCAACTTGGCTCGCGACAGCGTCAATCAGGCCATGGTCACTGCCATGGTCAAGATGGCGCGTACGCTCAACTTCAAGTTGATTGCCGAGCAGGTCGAAGATGTCGCGGCGATGGATACAGCGCGTGCGATGGGCATCGATTATCTGCAGGGTTTTGCAGTGGGACGGCCACGACCCTTGTCGCTGACCTTGGCGGCCTGAGTCGCCGCGCGGCCTTGGCCGCTAGCGCAGATACAGCGCGTCGAATTCCGCCAGCGTTTTGCCGGCTGCATCCACCAGCCAAAGATGATCGCCCTTGATGCGCCATGCAGCAGTGCGATCCAGCATCGTTAAAAAGGCCTGTTCGCGATCCATGCCTGCATCACAGGCCATGCGCGTGGTTGCCTGAGGCCCGAAGCGTAGCGTTTTGCCCTGGAGGGTATAGGTACCGTTGTAGCGGTTACAGCCACCGTTGCCGGTGCTGCGGTTGCCATCAATATGCAGCAACAGATCAACCTGACGTTGCGGTGTTGCAGGCGCCGTCGCGGTTTGACTCGCGAGGCGCTGCAGTTTCCAGAGTGTGTTCTGGACCGGCGCGTCCGGCACCTGATTGCTGCCTGACGTCGTCGCACAGGCAACGAGCATCAAGGCAGCCAGCAGGGCCGGTAGCGCACGGCGGATCATTACAGCAGCGGCACCAGCAGCAGTGCCACGATGTTGATGATCTTGATCAGCGGGTTGATCGCAGGACCTGCGGTGTCCTTGTACGGATCGCCGACGGTGTCACCGGTGACCGCAGCCTTGTGGCTGTCAGAACCCTTGCCGCCGAAGTGACCTTCTTCGATGTACTTCTTGGCGTTGTCCCAGGCACCGCCGCCGGTGCACATCGAGATGGCAACGAACAGACCCGTGACAATCGTGCCGATCAGCAGGCCGCCGAGCGCACGGATGCCGGCACCGGGGCCCATCAGCGCGTTCATGCCAAAGCCAACCACCACTGGCACCAGGATGGGCAGCAGCGAGGGCACTACCATTTCCTGGATGGCGGCCTTGGTCAGCAGGTCTACCGCGCGCGAATAATCGGGCTTAGCAGTGCCTTCCATGATGCCGGCGATTTCGCGGAACTGACGGCGCACTTCAACGACCACTGATCCTGCGGCGCGGCCCACGGCTTCCATAGCCATGGCGGCAAACAGGTAAGGCACCATGCCGCCGATGAACAGGCCGATGATCACGGCCGGATCCGACAGCGAGAAGTCCTGGGCCTTGCCGGCGGCGGCGAGGTTGTGCGTGTAGTCGGCAAACAGCACCAGCGCGGCAAGACCTGCCGAACCGATGGCATAGCCCTTGGTGACCGCCTTGGTGGTGTTGCCCACTGCATCCAGCGGATCGGTGATATCACGGATCTTGGAGGGCAGTTCGGCCATCTCAGCGATGCCACCGGCGTTGTCGGTGATAGGACCGTAGGCGTCCAACGCGACGATCATGCCGGTCATCGACAGCATCGCGGTGGCTGCGATGGCGATGCCATACAGACCGCCCAGCGTGAAGGAGCCGTAGATGGCCAAGCACACTGCGATCACTGGCAGCGCGGTCGACTTCATCGACACGCCCAGGCCGGCAATCATGTTGGTGGCATGGCCAGTCTGTGAAGCCTCGGCGACCTTTTGTACCGGGCTGTACTCCGTGGCGGTGTAGTACTCGGTGATGACGATCATGGCTGCCGTTAGCGCCAGACCGATCAACGTGCAACCAAACAGCGCAGACTGCTGCTCGGGCGCAATGATCTGCTGGGTGATGAACCAGAAGGCTATTGCCGAGATGACAGCCGACACGATGACGCCCTTGTAGAGCGCGTTCATGATCTTGCCGCCATCGGACACCTTGACGAAGAAGGTGCCGATGATCGAGGCGATGATCGAGGCTGAACCCAAGGCCAGCGGATAGGTGATGGCCGCACCGCTTGCGTCCTTCATCAGCATGCCGCCCAACAGCATGGTGGCCACCAGCGTCACAGCATAGGTCTCGAACAGGTCGGCGGCCATGCCGGCGCAGTCGCCCACGTTGTCACCGACGTTGTCGGCGATGACGGCCGGGTTGCGCGGGTCATCTTCGGGGATGCCGGCTTCGACCTTGCCCACCAGATCGGCGCCGACGTCAGCGCCCTTGGTGAAGATGCCGCCGCCGAGGCGCGCGAAGATGGAGATGAGCGAGCCGCCGAAGGCCAGGCCCACCAGCGAGTGCAGCGCGGCTTCATCGCCGACGAAGTTGCGCGCTACGGCGTAGTAGCCGGCCACGCCGATCAGGCCCAGACCCACCACCAACATGCCGGTGATGGCGCCGCCCTTGAAGGCGACCTGCAATGCGGCGTTGAGGCCGTTGTTGGCAGCCTCTGCAGTACGCACGTTGGCGCGCACCGAGATGTTCATGCCGATGAAGCCGGTCAGACCGGAGAGGATGGCACCGACGGCGAAACCACCGGCAGTCACCCAGTTGAGTGCGAGGCCAAGCACCACGAACAACACCACACCGACGACCGTTATGGTCTGGTACTGGCGGCTCAGGTACGCCTTGGCGCCGGCTTGGATGGCAGCAGCGATTTCCTGCATGCGCGGGTTACCCGCGGGCAGATTGAGAATGGAGAGCATCGATACGATGCCGTACAGAACAGCCACGGCGCCCGCAGCGACCGAAAGCCACAACCAATTATTCACGTCCATCCAGGCAGACCTCCCGCAATAAACCCCGGTTTTAATAATTTGCCCGTTGCGTGACGCCATCGGTGGAAGTGCCGACAGGCGTACCGGCAGGGGCGCGGGACTATAGTCAGAAAGGTCGGCCGAAAGCCAGATACCAGCCGGACTGATCGCCGGCGATTCGATACGCAACGCCTAGTGCGGGCATCTTGATGCCCAGCAGACGACGCTCGGTCTGTTCGAACGCTGAAATGCCCACGGTGCTTTGCACGTTTTGCGCGGGGCTGCCTGTGACCGGCGAGCGTGGCGCATGCAAATACACATCTAGCTCGGCCCAAGGGGCAAAGCGCCAAGGGCTGTTGGGCATAGGATTTAGTACGCGCTCCACGCCGTTGCGCAGTCGGACGAAGTGGTCGTCCGGTGTATCCCCGCGTAGCACCGCAGCGGCCACGTTGAGCTCAGTAAAGACATCGCCGAAGGCATAGTTGATGCGACTGCGCACGCCAGTGCCAAACTGCACAGCATCCGGCGCCTGGCTGGAGCTGCGCGTGTAGCCGGCTTTGACAAATGGCGTGACTGTCCAGTTGGCGGCGGGGCGATAGTCCTTTTCGATGCCCGGCACCAAGCTCACGGAGCCCAGTCCCGAAGGCATGTTCAGTTGCAGCACGTCGCTGCTACGAAAATCCAGCAGCCCCACAGTCACCGGCAAGGTCAGTCGCCAAGTACCCATCTCGAAGGCTAGCGGGATGCGATAGACCTGCAACGCATGACCGCCTGATTCGTACACGCCAGAGCCCAGTTCGTGGGCGAAGGCATAGCTGGCGGGCGACAACTCTTCAGGCCGTAGTGGCGCTGGGTCGGCACAGACGGTGGTCAGTGGCAGGAGCGCCAGCGCGCCAAGCCCCAGGCCACGCGGCATGGTCTCAGGGCTTCCAGGTGGTCTTGAGTTTGCGCCGTACCGATTTGCCCTTGATGCGTACATAGTCGGGCAGGCCGTTTTTGTAGGGCGGATAGTCTTCGCCTGCGATCAGCGGCTCCAGATAACGACGGCAGGCCGCCGTGATGCCGAAGCCGTCAGCCGTGATGAAGTTGCGTGGCACGGTTTTCTCGACGTTGGCCACAGCCGCCAGCGGCACAGCCTCTATGCTCCAGCGATACGGCTTGGAAGACTTGCGGATGATGGCCGGCATTACTGCGTTACGACCAGCAATCGCGAACTCCACCGCCGCCTTGCCCACCGCATAGGCTTGTTCGACATCTACCTTTGAGGCGATGTGACGTGCGGCGCGCTGCAGATAGTCGGCCACTGCCCAGTGATACTTGTAGCCGAGCTCTTCTTTGACCATGTTGGCCACTACCGGCCCGACGCCTCCCAGCTGCGCATGGCCGAATGCATCGCGGGTGCCTGCTTCAGCAAGAAAGCGTCCATCGGCGTAGTGAGTGCCCTCAGAAACGACGATCACGCAGTAGCCGTTGGTATCGACGCTGTGTTTTACCTTGGCCAGGAACGCAGGCTTGTCGAAGGCGATCTCGGGAAACAGGATGACATGGGGTGCATCACTGGCCTTGCTGCCTGCAAGACCACCTGCTGCAGCAATCCAGCCGGCATGACGGCCCATGACTTCCAGCACGAACACTTTGGTGGATGTGCGGGCCATGGACGCTACGTCCATAGCCGCTTCGCGCGTTGAGACCGCGATGTACTTGGCCACAGAGCCAAAGCCTGGGCAGCAATCGGTCAGAGGCAGGTCGTTGTCTACTGTCTTGGGTATGCCGACACAGGTGATCGGATAGCCCAGCGCCTCGCCGATTTGCGACACCTTGAGTGCGGTGTCCATCGAATCGTTACCGCCGTTGTAGAAAAAGTAGCCGATGTCATGCGCACGAAATACCTCGATGAGGCGCTCGTACTCGGCGCGATTTTGTTCCAGTCCCTTGAGCTTGAATCGAGCTGAACCGAATGCACCGGAAGGTGTGTGCCGCAGCGCTTTGATGGTTGCCGGTGACTCAAGGCTGGTGTCGATGAGGTCTTCGGTGAGTGCGCCGATGATGCCGTGACGACCGGCATACACGGTGCCGATTTGGCGCGGATAGCGTCGCGCCGTCTCGATGACGCCAGCAGCAGACGCGTTGATGACTGCGGTAACACCGCCGGACTGCGCGTAGAATGCGTTACGCAGCGGTGTTTTGCGGCGAGTTGCAGTGGACTTGTTGCTCATGCGGCACTCCAGTGCGAAGAAAGGCTGGTTTGACCCGTATAGACTTGGCCGGTACTGTGCCAGAAGGCTGCCGTATGCGGCCATTATGTTTGGGAGATTGGTTATGACCACGCGCATTGTTCTGCTCGGCGCACCGGGCTCGGGTAAAGGCACGCAATCACAGCGGCTCGTAACGCGCTTCGGCATTCCGCAAATATCCACCGGCGATCTGCTGCGCTCTGCCGTGGCACGTGGCACGCCGCTGGGTCTAGTGGCCGGCGAGGTCATGAAGGCCGGCAAACTGGTCGATGACTCGATCATGTTGGGCGTTATTCGCGAGCGTCTTGCTGAGCCGGATGCTGCCAAGGGTTTTATCCTTGATGGCTTTCCGCGCAACCTGGTGCAGGCAGCGGCGCTCGAGCAGCTGCTGGCGCAAATCGGTCAGCCGCTGACACGCGTCGTGTTGATGGACGTCGATTACGCCGAACTCACACGCCGCATTGCAGGCCGCCGCAGTTGCCCCAAGTGCGGCAGCGTATTCAACATCCATTCAATGCCTGCTGGCAGTGAGCAGCGCTGCGATAAGTGTGTAGACCGTCCCGTATTGTTTCAGCGTCCTGATGACACCGAGGCCACAGTTGCGCGGCGTTTGCAGGTGTTTGAGGAGCAGACGCGTCCGTTAGTGGGCTTCTACCAAGCGCGCCGCTTGCTGCGCAGTATCAATGCACAGGGCGACCTCGATGCCATCACTGCGTTGCTGGTTGCGGCATTGAAGCCAGTGCCCAAAGCCAAGAAGAAAGTGTCTAAGAAGACAGCCAAGAAGACGGCCAAGAAAGCTGCCAAGAAAGCAGCGAAGTCGGCTTCAAGGAAAGTTGCTGTTAAAGTGTCGAAGCAGGCTGCCAAGAAAGCAGCCGTTGTAACCGTCAAGAAGACTAAGAGGAAATCAGTGAAGAAGACCGCAAAGAAGGCTGCCAAAAAGGCCGCCAAGAAGACCGTTGCTAAGAAAGCCGCCAAGAAGGTAGCCAAGAAGGCTGCCAAGAAGGTAGCTAAGAAGGCTGCTAAGAAGGCTGCTAAGAAGGCCCCCGCCAAGGCCAAGTAAGGGCTCAGCCCCGCAGTGCAGCCAGCAATGCGTCGCCTATGGCGGCGCGACGCCAGCCGCGCAACGGGGCAGCTCCTGCGTTGCCGCCCGCGACCTGTTCCAGGTCGCGGCGCGTCGCGAGAATCTCGCTGCCAAGGCCCAGTGCCGCAGCCACCTCGCTCACCACTCCAGATAGTTTTTTCAGACGCGCAGTGGCATCTGCATCCGGCCGCGTGCGCCCGGGTAGTGGCGGCAGTGCCGCAGGCAGTTGCGCACTATCAATCAGGGCCAGAATTTCACTGCCACTGTGTTCGATGAAGCCTGGTGCAAGTTCTGGCAGTTGTGCCAGCGTTGCCGCAGTGCGGGGTACCTGCGCCACCAAAGCGCGCAGCCCGGTGTCATCGAGTATCCAAGAGCGCGGGCGGTCTCTGTCTGAAGCGCGCCGTTCACGCCACGCTGCAAGCAGACGCGCCAGACGTTGGCGGCCTTCATCCAGTTCTGCAATACCCTTGAGTCGTTCCCATGCACGGTCCGGATCAACGAACAGGCTGTCGCCGGCTACTAACCCAAGCAGTTCTTCATCGAGCCAACTGAGACGACCGAGCTTGTCCAATTGCTCCAGCAGTAACTGCCGCAGCGGCGCCAGATGGCGTACATCTTCTGCGGCATACATGAGCTGTGCAGCGCTGAGCGGTCGGTGCGACCAGTCGGTGCGCGTATGGGATTTGTCCAGCTCAATGCCAAGCAATCGTTTGACCAGATCGGCATAGCCGACCTGTGCCGGCATGCCAGCCAAGCCAGCAGCCACTTGCGTATCGAACACATTGCCCACGCTACCGAACGCCGGAAACAGCACCTCAAGATCCTGACGGGCTGCGTGCAATATTTTGATGGACTGCAATGAGGCTAGCGCCGGCTGCAACAGGGACAACTGGGTGTTGCCCAGCGGGTCCACCAGATAACAGTCGCGGGCTGTCGCCAGTTGCACTAAGCACAGTTGCGCCCGGTAGGTGCGTTCGCGCAGAAACTCGGTATCGAGTCCGATGACCGCAGATTGCGCCAGCTCTGCAGCCAAGTCGGCCAATTGCTGTGTATCTGCGCCAGTGAGGGGGCGTGTGCTCATGATGAAGGTTCCGGCGCGGTGCGGCTGATCCAGCGGCCGCTGCGCATGTACAAATAAGAGGGGACCAGCAGGATGATCCAGTAGAGCCATTCACCGGCCCAGCCCCAGACGATGGGCAGGTGCCAAGTTTCGAGCACCACCCAGACATGGATGCAATACGCGCTGATCGCGACCAATTCAGTATACAGATTGACCCGCGTGTTGCCGGTGCCTGTCACCGCGTTCATCCACACCACAGTCACTGCCATGAGCAGCATGGCAATGGTTACCACACGCAGTACTGGGGTCGCTGCAGCGACGAACGCATCACCTTGCCCATAGACTGACAATATTGCATGCGGAGCAAGGTTCAGCAGCAAACACAGTACGCCGCTTAGCAGCAGGTTCCAGTTGGCCAGTCGCAGCGTAAGTGCCATAACTTGGCTGTGCCGGCCTTGGCCGATGATGTTGCTGACCATCG
>CANFSB010000047.1 GCA_947449495.1 Pseudomonadota bacterium | reverse complement strand
CGCATCCAGGGAATCATCCGTCCGGTCGACATCCTGCCCGACAACACCGTGCCTTCTTCCAAGGTGGCCGATGCGGTCATCAGCTATGGCGGTCAGGGTGCATTGGCAGATGCCAACACGCCTGGGCTGCTGTCGCGTTTCTTTAATTCAGTTCTGAACCCGATGTGATCATGAAGCGCAACCTCCTCATGGCCATGTTGGCCGCCTTGTTTGTTGTTCTAGTAACGCCGCCGGCGCATGCCGAACGCGTAAAAGACATCGCCTCAGTGGCCGGTGTGCGCGGCAACCAGCTGATCGGCTATGGCTTGGTCGTGGGCCTTGATGGCACCGGCGATCAGACCAGTCAGGCGCCGTTCACCATTCAGAGCATCAAGAGCATGCTCAGTCAGTTCGGCGTAACCATTCCGCCCAACGCCAATCCTCAGCTCAAGAACGTGGCTGCGGTGACGGTCACTGCCGATCTGCCGGCCTTCTCCAAGGTAGGCCAGACGGTCGATGTGACGGTGTCGTCAATGGCTAATGCTTCCAGCTTGCGGGGCGGCACGCTGCTGATGACGCCGCTGCGCGGTGTCGATGGCGAGGTCTATGGCATCGCTCAGGGCAGCATGGTGGTCAGCGGCTTTGGTGTGCAGGGCAAGGATGGCTCGCGCATCACGGTCAATGTGCCCAGTGCAGGCCGCGTGCCCAACGGCGCAACGGTTGAGCGCGAAGTGCCCAACAGCTTTGGCAGTAACCCCTATGTGATGCTTAATCTGCACACACCCGACTTTACGACTGCCTCGCGCATGGCTACTGGCATCAATGCCCTGCTAGGCGCCGCCACGGCTAAGGCCGTCGATGCAGTCTCGATTCGTGTCGCTGCACCGCAGGATGCGGATCAGCGCATTGCTTACTTGTCGACGCTTGAGGCCATCGAGATAGAGCCGGGCGATGCCCCGGCACGCGTCATCGTCAACTCACGCACGGGCACGGTGGTGATCGGCTCGCATGTTCGTGTGTCACCGGCCGCGGTGGCCCATGGCTCGCTGTCTGTAACCATCACCGAACGCAATGACGTGAGCCAACCCGGTCCTTTTAGTACCGGCACCACTACCATCTCCCCGCGTAGCCAAATCTCAGTGAATCAGGGCGAAGGTCGCATGTTCGTCTTCAATGCAGGCGTGAGCTTGGACGAGATTGTGCGTGCGGTGAACCAAGTGGGCGCTGCCCCCGGCGACTTGGTCGCCATTCTTGAAGCACTCAAACAAGCCGGCGCATTGCATGCGCAGCTGATCGTCATCTGAGTCCGTCACGGGAACACCAGACATGAGCACCGCACCCGTCAACAGCCAGTTCTACGCCGACCCTCAGGGTCTGGGCGCACTGCGCAAAGACGTGCGTGCGCAGGGTACAGACGCGGTGCGCGAGACTGCGCGCCAGTTCGAAGGCTTGTTTACCGGCATGTTGCTCAAGAGCATGCGTGCTGCGACGCCTAAAGACAGCCTGATGGGCAGTGATCAGCAGGACTTTTATCAGGACATGTTTGACCAGCAGATGGCCACACACCTGTCTCATGGCAAGGGCCTGGGCCTTGCCGACATGCTGGTACAGCAGTTGATGCGCAACGCCGGAGAAGCCAGTGGTGTTGCAGCGGCTAAGCCTGTAGCGGCAGCGGCAGCGGCCGCGTCGGCGGCTGCGCCGGTTGCTGCCAGTACAGTACCCACCGCTATTGCTTGGCCTCCGGCCACCCGCAAAGAGTTTATTGATGCACTCATGCCCGCAGCGACCGAAGCCGGTCGCAAGCTGGGTGTGGACCCCAAGTCGCTGGTCGCCCACGCGGCCCTTGAAACCGGCTGGGGCAAGTCGATGCCGCGCAATGCCGATGGCAGCTGCAGCTTCAACCTGTTCGGCATCAAGGCCGGCAACAGCTGGAGTGGTGCGCGCGCCCAAGCCGGCACCGTCGAATTTGTGAATGGCGTGGCCCGCAACGAGACGGCCACGTTCCGTTCCTACAGCTCTCCTCAGGCCTGCCTTGAGGACTACGCCAACTTGCTGGCCTCCAAGCCGCGCTTTGGCGCTGCGCTGGGCACCGGCACTGATGCCACCGCGTTTGCTACAGGTCTCAAGAGCGGTGGCTATGCCACCGATCCTAACTATGTCGGCAAGTTCGGCGCCGTCGCTCGTCAGTTGCACGCCTTGGCTGCCAACACAGCGGCCTCCGGGAGAATCGCATGAACCTGAACCCGATCGTCATGATCCAGGGGAGGGCGCATGAGTGACATGCTGAACTCTGGCGTATCCGGCTTGCTCGCGATGCAGCGCGCGCTGGATGTGACCAGTCACAACATTGCCAATGCCTCTACTGCCGGCTACAGCCGGCAGCGTGTGGACCTGGCTGCCGTGCTACCAGCCGATTCGGGCGGTGGGGATTTTGTTGGCCGTGGCGTCAACGTACTGGGTGTGCGTCGCTCATACGACGAGCTGCTGGCCAATCAGCAGCGTTCGGCAGCCGGCAACTTTTCGCGGCTGGATACTTATGCCAGCCGTGCGCAGACGCTAAGCAACTTGTTTGGCGATAGCACGACGGGCCTCAGTGCCTCACTGCAGCGCTTTACCAATGCGGTGCAGGGTGTGGCCAATACGCCCACCTCTACTGCCGCACGTCAGGTGTTGCTTAGCGAAGCCGAAGGCCTCAAGCAGCGCTTGCAGACCTATGACAACCGATTGCAGGAAATCTCTGTCGAGACCAACACCTCGATAAAGAACGAAGCGACGACGATCAGCGATCTTGCGGCGCGCATTGCCACGCTTAATCAGCAGATCGTCAGTACGCAGAATCAGACCGGCCAGCAGCCCAACGATTTGATGGATGCGCGCGATCAACAGATCGACGAGCTCAGCAGGCACGTCAGTGTCAGCATTGAGTCGCAGGGTGATGGCACATTAAACGTCTATATCGGTAAGGGTCAGCCCTTAGTCTTGGGTACTCGTGCTGCCAGCATCGTTGCCCAGTCAGACCGCTATGACGTGTCGCGTATCAACTTGTCATACAAGTCCGGCAGCACTACAACGGATCTCGGGGACTCCCTCAGCGGTGGCAGCCTCGGTGGTTTGCTGGATTTCCGCACCGAATTGCTCGATCCGGCTCGCAACCAACTGGGTCAGGTTACCGTCGGGCTCACCTCAGTGGTCAATGCCCAACATCGCGAAGGCCAGGATCTGGCCGGCAATATGGGCGGTGATCTGTTCTCGGTGGGTGGTGCTCGTGCACTGCCAGCCAGCAGCAACACTGGCTCTGGAACAGTCAGCATTACGCGCACCAACGCATCGACGCTGACTGCCAGCGACTATGTACTGCAATACACCGGCGGTGCTTGGGCCCTGCGCCGCGCCGACACCGGCGTGGCCGTTGCGCTCACGGGAACCGGTACTGCGGCTGATCCGTTTCAGGCTGAGGGTCTTGCCATTGTGGTAGGCGGGACGCCTGTCACGGGCGACAGCTATAAGCTGCAGCCTACAGCCGGCGCGATCAGTGGTCTGCAGGTGCTGGTCACCGATGCCACCAAGGTGGCTGCTGCTGCGCCCATTCGTTCATCGGTCGCCTTTGGCAACAAGGGCGGCGCAACCATTTCTGCCGGTGAGGTGCTTGATGCCACTGCGCCGCAGCTGCGCGGCACCGTCAACATTGCATTTACCTCGTCGAGCACCTACACCCTCAACGGCACAGGCTCCTACACGTTGCCAGCCAGCGGCGTCATTGCCGTCAATGGCTGGATGGTGCAGTTGTCGGGCACGCCTGCCGCAGGCGATGGCTTTGTCGTGCAGTCCAACACTGGCGGCACAGGCGATAACCGCAACGCACTGGAAATCGCCCGCATGCTCGACACGGGCGTGCTGACCGGGGGTACCGAATCGTTGACCGGCGCGGTTTCGCGCATGGTTGGCGCTGTTGGTGTGGCCACAAATCAGGCGCAAAACGGCAGAGATACTCAGAAACTGATTCTGGAGGACACCACCTCTGCTCGCGATGGCGTGCAGGGCGTGAATCTGGATGAGGAGGCCGCCAACATGATGCGCTTCCAGCAGGCCTATCAGGCCACTGCCCAGGTCATCAAGGCGACCCAAACCCTCTTCGACACCTTGCTGCAGGCGACACGCTGATGAGCTACCGAATCTCAACAGCTTCGTTCCACGGCGACACCGTCAATCGCATGCTCTCGCGGCAGGCGGATCTGTCTAAGACTCAGGAGCAGCTGGCCTCGGGTCAACGTATCCAGTCGCCGGCTGACGATCCGGTTGCGGCAACTCGCATCCTGGACATGGAGCGGCAGCGCTCGCAGCTGAATCAGTTTGGCGCCAACGCTGATGTGCTCAATTCTCGACTGACATTGACCGAGCAGGCTTTTGCCGACGCTAACGGGGTGATCAATCGTGTTCGTGAGATCACCTTGCAGGCCAGCGGCCCGTCGGTTGATGCCAGCACGCGCAAGACGCTGGTCGCAGAGCTCGACACGCGCAAGCAAGAGCTGATGGATATCGCTAACCGCACCGATGCCAATGGCGAATATCTGTTCTCGGGGCTCTCAACCAAGACGCAGCCGTTTGCCACGGCTGGAAACCTGAACGGCTACTTCGGCGACCAGGGCGTGCGGCTACTGCAGATTGGGACAGACCAGAAGATTGCTGACGGTTTCTCAGGCGAGAAAGTGTTCCGGAGCATTGCCCAAGGCAATGGCACGTTTGCAGTCGCTCAGGGCGTGCATGTAGGTGCCAGTTCAATTGACGCCGGTGTAGTTATCGACCCGAGCTCTTGGGTGGCTGGCAACTATTCGCTGAACTTTACCGCTGCCGATACCTGGCAGGTGGTTGACTCCAGCAATGCCGTAGTTGCCACTGGCACCTACAGCAGTGGGTCAGCCATCAGCTTCAATGGTGTGCAGGTCAAGGTCAGTGGCACACCGGTTGCCGGTGACACTTACACGATCAGCCCTGCAAACACTCAGGACGTATTTTCTTCGTTCGACACGCTGCGCACCAGCTTGGCTGGCGCAACCGACACAGCCGTCAGTCGTGCAGCACTGACAACCACGCTGCAGCAGTCGCTGGTCCAGCTGGACAACGGTCTGGCCAATATCTCATCACTGCGTGCCGAATTGGGCACGCGTATGTCGACCATTGCTACGACGCAGACTGTTCGCCAAGCGGCCAGTGATGAGCTCACTGGCGCGGTTGGAAAGCTGCGCGATGTTGATTACGCCGAAGCAGTCAGTCGTATGAATCAACAGATGCTGGGCTTGCAGGCGGCTCAATCGGCCTATAGCCGCATCGCCCAGCTTTCACTCTTTAATTATCTGTAAGGCCACGACTATGACCTTGCATAAACCCATTCGCGAGGCGCTCTCACAGGCGCTGATCGAGACCCAGGCAGCCGATGGGTTGCCATTACAACCCACCGGCTAACACCGGATTTTAGATACAGCTATAGAACTGGAGATTCACCATGCCTCTTTACGTCAATACCAATACCACTGCGCTTAATGCACAGCGCAGTCTCACATCGGCTAACACTTCTCTGCAGACGGCCCTCAAGCGGTTGTCGTCCGGTCAGCGCATTAACAGCGCCCAGGACGATGCAGCCGGCTTGGGAATTTCTGAGCGTATGACTACGCAGATCTCGGGCCTTAACCAAGCTGCACGCAATGCCCAGGACGCCATCTCGCTGTCCCAGGTGACCGAAGGTGCGCTGGGTGAGGTGACTAAGAACCTGCAGCGCGTTCGCGAGCTGTCGGTGCAGTCGGCCAATGCCACTAATTCTTCCAGCGACCGCGCGGTGCTGGATCAGGAAGTGCAGCTGCGGTTGGCGGAAATTGATCGCATTGCGACTCAAACCAACTTCAACGGCCAAAAGGTGCTCGATGGCACCTTTGGCACCAGCACTTTCCAGGTCGGTGCCAATGCCGGCGAAACCATCGCCGTCAATCTGTCGACCAGCATCAAGACCAATTCATTGGGCAAGGTGTCTGACAGCGTGGGTGGCGGTACGTATAGCAGCGCCCTGAATGTCGGCCAGCAGGGTGCGGCTGTGGATGCCACGACGATGGCACCAGGCGATATGCGCATTGCCATCGGTGCCGGTTCGGCGGTGTCGATCTTGGGCTCTGCCTCCTACATAGGTTCGGCTACAGGGCAGGGCGCAAGCAGCGGTTATGCCAAGGCTGCAGCAATCAATGCCTCTGGCGTTGCCGGCCTGACGGCAACGGCAGATACCACGTCGCAGTACGCTTACGCTGCAACGACCGGTGCGGGCTATACCCTGAGCATCAATGGAACCACCATTGTTAGCGCCGGCACTACCGCGCTGTCTGGCTCGGATTGGGCCACCTTGGTCAACGGCTATACCGGCAGCACCGGCGTGACGGCGACCTTTGACTCGGTCAACAATCGCATGACCCTGCAGGCCTCTGACGGCCGTGATGTCGCCATTTCCCAGACCGCCACGGTAGCGGGTGACGTTGCCAAGGGCCTCGGCGCTAAGGCGGGCACCAACAACAGCAGCAATACAGCGACTGCAGCGACAGCTGTCGCAGGCACAGCGGTCGCTCTGACAGATCGTGCCTCGATCCGATTGGCGGCATCGAGTGCAGTCACGGTTAGCGGCACAACACCGGCGCGCATCGGCTATGCCGCGGGTACGCAGGCATTGGGCTCGTCTACGCTGAGCGCCGGCTCGGTTACCACGCTGAGCAATGCGAACTCCATGATCGGCATGGTCGATGCAGCACTGGAGCAAGTGTCGTCGGTGCGCGGTGGCCTAGGTGCGATTCAGAGTCGTATCGAGGCAACGATCTCGTCGATTCTGGTGAACTCAGAGAACCTGCAGTCGTCGCGCAGCCGCATCCTGGACACCGACTACGCAGCCGAGACGGCCAACCTGACCAAGGCGCAGGTGATGCAGCAGGCATCTACCGCCATTCTGAGTCAGGCCAATGCCGTGCCGCAGAGTGTGTTGTCGTTGCTCAAGTAACGCGACGGTCAGTTCCGCGACAGGTGGTTTTGCCGCCTGTCGCGGAGGCTGAAATAATTTCAGTGTTGTGGCGCGACCTGTGACGCAGATCACACTGAGGGTGCAAAGTTTTGCCGCCCCTTGCCGTTAGTTCTCCTGTGAGCTTCTGAGGAGACATTGCGGTCTCCCGGAAATATGAAAACCTCCAGGAGAATCTCGTGCCTCTTTATATCAATACCAACAGTGCGTCTTTGGGTGCCCAACGCAGCCTGACGACCGCCAATAATGCTCTGCAGACTTCGTTGCAGCGCCTGTCATCGGGCCAGCGCATCAACACCGCCAAGGACGATGCGGCCGGCATGGGTATCACCAATCGCATGACCACGCAGATCACCGGTCTGAACCAGGCTGCCCGCAATGCCGGCGACGGCATTTCGCTGGCGCAGGTCACAGAAGGGGCGCTGGGTGAAGTCACCAAGAACTTGCAGCGCGTACGCGAGCTGGCTGTTCAGTCTGCCAACGCCACCAACTCGGCCGGCGACCGCGCGGTGCTGGATCAGGAAGTGCAGCTGCGCTTTGCTGAAATAGATCGTATTTCGTCGCAGACTAATTTCAATGGCCAGAAGGTGCTTGATGGCACCTTTGGCACTAGCACCTTTCAGGTTGGCGCCAACGCCGGCGAGACCATCTCGGTCAACCTGTCGCAGAGCGTCAAGTCCAGCGTGTTGGGCAAGGTGTCGGACAGTGTCGGCAGCGCCACCTATAGCAGTGCTCTCAACATCGGCCAGCAAGGTACGGCAGTAGATGCTACTGCGATGGCTGCCGGTGAAATGCGCATTGCTATTGGCACAGGCTCTGCGGTGTCGATCACCGGTTCGGCGGCCTATGCTGGTAGCGCAACGGGCCAGGGCTCGGCCAGTGCCTATGCCAAGGCAGCGGCCATCAATGCGTCGGGCGTTGGTTCGCTGACAGCCACGGCGGACACAACGGCTCAGTACGCCTATACGGCGACCACAGGCGTCGGCTATACACTCGCCATCAACGGTCAGGCTATTACCACTGCGGGTACCACGGCACTGTCTGGAGCAGACTGGGCCACCATGGTCAACGGCTATACCGGCAGCACCGGCGTGACAGCGACCTTCGACTCTGTTAACAGCCGCATGACTTTGCAGGCGTCTGATGGCCGCGATATTGCTATCACCCAGCAGGCCACCGTAGGCGGTGACAGTGGTAAGGGCCTCGGTCTTAAGGCCGGCACCAATAACGCCACCAATACTACGTCGGCCGTAACAGTTGCTCTGGCGGCAACGAACGTGACCGATCGCGGTTCGATCCGTCTGACTTCGTCCAGTGCAGTGACGGTCAGCGGCACGACGCCGGCTCGCATCGGCTATGCCGCTGCGACGCAGGCGCTGGGCACTAGCACGCTGTCATCGAGCTCGGTGACTACGCTGGCCAATGCCAACTCGATGATTACCAGTGTCGATGCGGCCCTGGATCAAGTGTCGACCTTGCGTGGCCAGATGGGTGCCATCCAGAGCCGTATTGAAGCCACGATCTCGTCGATCCTGGTGAACTCGGAGAACCTGCAGTCTTCGCGCAGCCGCATCCTGGACACGGACTACGCGGCCGAGACGGCCAACCTGACCAAGGCGCAGGTGATGCAGCAGGCATCCACTGCGATCCTGAGCCAGGCCAACGCAGCGCCGCAGTCAGTACTGTCGCTGCTGCGTTAATAGCCGAGCTGGAGTTGATGGGGTGACAAGCGGGGCTGCGTAAGCGGCCCCGTTTTTTTGCAGGCGCGCTGGACAAATCAAAACGTGATCTTCATCACGCCACCAGCCTCAAGAATGTTTGGTTGCTGCCGCTACATAACCTGTACAGCAGTGTGGCGGCCTACGAACTTCGTGGCGCTATCGCCGCAGTTTTAACGTCACCAAGCTTTGTATAATTCAGGAGCAAAAAATGCCTCTTTATATCAATACCAACAGCGCGTCTTTGGGTGCCCAGCGCAGCCTGACGACCTCCAACAATGCCCTGCAGACTTCGTTGCAGCGCCTGTCTTCGGGCCAGCGCATCAACACTGCCAAGGACGATGCAGCCGGCATGGGCATCACCAACCGCATGACCACGCAGATCACCGGCCTGAACCAGGCTGCCCGTAATGCCGGCGACGGCATTTCGCTGGCTCAGGTCACAGAAGGTGCGCTGGGTGAAGTCACCAAGAACTTGCAGCGCGTACGCGAGCTGGCTGTTCAGTCTGCCAACGCCACCAACTCGGCCGGCGACCGCGCGGTGCTGGATCAGGAAGTGCAGCTGCGCTTTGCTGAAATCGATCGTATCGCCACTCAGACCAACTTCAACGGTCAGAAAGTGCTCGATGGCACCTTTGGCACCAGCACCTTCCAGGTCGGCGCCAACGCCGGTGAGACCATCTCGGTCAACCTGTCGCAGAGCGTCAAGTCCAGCGTGCTGGGCAAGGTGTCGGACAGCGTCGGCAACGTCTCTTATAACAGCGCCCTCAACGTTGGCCAGCAGGGTGCGGCAGTAGACGCCACCGCGATGGCTGCTGGTGAAATGCGCATTGCCATTGGCACTGGCGCCGCCGTGTCGATCACCGGTTCGGCGGCCTATGCGGGTGCCGCTACGGGCCAGGGCTCGTCCAGTGCCTATGCCAAGGCAGCGGCCATTAACGCTTCGGGCGTTGGTTCGCTGACAGCCACGGCCGACACGACGTCCCAGTACGCCTATACGGCGACCACAGGCGCCGGCTACACGCTGAACATCAACGGCCAGGCTATTACCACTGCGGGTACTACTGCCCTGACGGGCGCTGACTGGGCCACCATGGTCAACGGCTACACCGGCAGCACCGGCGTTACAGCGACCTTCGACTCTGTTAACAGCCGCATGACTTTGCAGGCGGCTGATGGTCGCGACATCGCGATATCCCAGACAGCAACTGTGGCCGGTGACATTGCTAAGGGCCTCGGCGTTAAGGCCGGCACCAATAACAGCAGCAATACAGCGACTGCAGCGACGGCTGCCGCGGGTACAGCGGTTGCTCTGACCGATCGCGGTTCGATCCGGTTGACGTCGTCGAGTGCGGTGACGGTCAGCGGCACGACCCCGGGTCGCATCGGCTACGCTGCCGCGACGCAGGCGCTGGGCACCAGCACGCTGTCGTCAAGCTCGGTGACCACGCTGGCCAATGCCAACTCGATGATCACCAACGTCGATGCGGCGCTGGATCAAGTGTCGAGCTTGCGTGGCCAGATGGGTGCGGTGCAAAGCCGTATCGAAGCCACGATCTCGTCGATCCTGGTGAACTCGGAGAATCTGCAGGCTTCACGCAGCCGCATCCTGGACACCGACTACGCGGCCGAGACGGCCAACCTGACCAAGGCGCAGGTGATGCAGCAGGCATCCACTGCGATCCTGAGCCAGGCTAACGCAGCTCCGCAGTCGGTACTGTCACTGCTGCGTTAAGTT
Source organism: Pseudomonadota bacterium (assembly GCA_947449495.1). GTDB lineage: Bacteria > Pseudomonadota > Gammaproteobacteria > Steroidobacterales > Steroidobacteraceae > ZC4RG30. The sequence continues at coordinate 6,602 of CANFSB010000047.1, read as the reverse complement.
AGATCGATCAGTTATGGTGAGGACGGGTGGGGCTGTGTGAGCAGCCCCACCCATTTTTTTGTCTGCTGGTCGTAAATGTGATGCAGATCACAAACAGTGGCTAAAGCTTGCCCGCTTCTTGCCGTTACCGGTAGTGAGCCGTTCCGGGATTTTTTCAGGGACTGCCTCTAGAGTTGTGGGAGGGCTTTATGGATATTCAGTTGTTGTCATCTTCACCAGCACTAGCGGTGGCTGGCACTGGTGCGCCCAGTGCCCCACTGCAAACGGGCGACACCACGCAGTTGCCGGTTCCGGTGGCCGCGCCAGATCAGCCAGTAGCCGGTGTTGCGGCCTCGCTCAATTCGGCTGCACGCCTCAACTCGACAGCGTTGGAATTTAGTGTAGACGAGGCAACTCATAGCCAAGTGGTGGTGGTACGTGATGCCGAATCTGGCGATGTCATCATGCAATATCCGTCTGAAGACGCGCTGCGGATGATCCGCAATCTAGAGGCCGGAGTCGGCGGGTTGGTTGATAAACTGATTTGACGCTGCTGACTATTTTGTGAGGTTGATCACGGTGGCGATTGCCAGCTTTGGGATACTGAAGGTATGGCTTCAACTCTTACAACAGGTGGACTCGGCTCTGGCCTGGATGTCGCCGGCATGGTTGCCAAGCTGGTGGCCGCCGAGCGTGCGCCCGCTGATGCGCGCATCACCAAGCTTGATAAGGCCAATACCAGCGACCTGACCGCGGTAAGCACCTTGCGCGGGGCCATGGCTACGTTTCAAGACAAGGCAACAGCTCTTAAAGATGCGACGGCGTTGGTGCTGAGAACGGCAACCAGTGGAAATACTGCCTTGTTTACCGCCACGGCAGACAGTACTGCCAGTACGGGCTCGTATGACATCGAAGTCAAGCAACTAGCCAGTGCAGCAAAGTTCACTACAGTTGCACTGGGGAGTGCAGCTACTTCAACGGTAGAAACAGGTACCCTCGCCGTGACGCAGGGATCAACCACTTTTAATGTGGTGATTAATTCGACGAACAATACGTTGGCTGGGTTGCGAGACGCAATCAATTTGTCCGCTGGTACAACCGGCGTAACTGCCAGCCTGTTAACAGCCTCCGACGGAGTTCATTTACAGATCAACGGCGGTGCATCTGGCTCTGCCAATTCGCTTTCGCTATCAGCTACTAATATGTCCGGCACGGGAGACGTGCGGCTTGCTTCGCTGCTATCCGACAGTCGCACTTCCGCCACCTATAGTGCTGCGACCAAAGTGCTCGGCAACGGGTACATAACGCTGACGCAAGGTTCAAATAGCTTTACGGTGAACACCAGCAACACAACCTTGCAGGGGTTTGTCGATGCAGTGAATAGTGCAGGTGGAAATGTTGGCATTAAGGCGAGCTTGATCACCGAGGCTAGTGGCGGTGTGCATGTTGCATTGATTGGGGCTCCAGGCACTGCGGGTACACCTGTATCAATGAGTTATGTCACTCCGCATTCAAATACCAACGATATCAGCTTGCCAGATTTTGTTGAAAATTCTTCGACTCAAGCTGCACAGAAAGGGGTGGCAGCTAACGCAAACATCATGATCAACGGGCTTGCGGCAACCAGCGCAACCAATGCGTTTTCCGGGGCGATACAAGGCGTCACCGTTAATGTGGCGAGTGTCTCTGCCGTTGGGGCCACGACCAGTCTTGTTGTAGCTAACAACGATGCAGCGATCTCAGCCAAAGTGGCTGACTTTGTGAATGCCTATAACAATCTCATCACCACCATGGCTGGCCTGGGCGGATACAACGCGACCACCAAGACCGCTGGCGCGATGCTGGGCGACAGCATGATGCAGACGATCCAAACTCAGGTAAGGCGTACTGCGACGATGGTCGTATCGGGCGGCTCGTCTGTTTACAACACACTGTCTGCCATTGGCGTTGTGCGTGACGATACAAACAAAGCGGACGTGACCGGCAAGCTCAAGGTAGACGCCACCAAGTTGCAGGCTGCCCTGACTGCGGACTCACAGTCAGTGTCCAAGGTGCTTGCAGGCTCTGGCGGTATAGCTACGGCCTTTGCCGCTGCCTTGGACAAACACACCGAGACAAAAACAGGCGTTGCAGATTTGGCGACTCGAGAGGCGATTATTACTGCACGTACTAAAGACATTGCAAAGCAAAAAACCGTCCTTGAAACGCGTATTGCCGACTATAAAGCTCGGCAAACAACGATCTTTAATTCGTTGGATGGCATGTTGTCCAAGATGCAGACTACCTCCAGTCAACTGACGCAGTCGCTCTCCAAGTCGACCACTGGTTGATTCGCTCATTGAGTGCCTGACTTTTACTAAAGTCCGCCTTGCCGCTGCCGTTAACTACGCTGCAGCACAGGGAGTTTCAAATGTTTGCACGCCAGCAGTCTTCTAGTCTTAACGCCTACCGCCAAAATGCTGCCCACGGTGGTGTCGCTGCTGCCGATCCGCACCAGCTGGTAACCATGCTGTACGACGGCGCCATCGAGCGGATCCAGCGTGCGCGCGGTGCTATGGCCGCAGGCGAGCGCCGTACCGCGGCAGAGCTTATTTCCCGTTCGGTTGACATTGTCGAAGAGCTGCGCTCAGCGCTGCGACCGCAGCAAGACGGCGCCATTGCCAAGAATCTTGGCGATCTGTACGAGTATTGCGGCCGTCGCCTGCTGATGGCCTCGCTGGGCCAAAAACCCGAACCACTAGAGGAGGTGGCTGGCTTGCTGCGCGAGCTTCGTACTGCTTGGGTCAGCATCCAGTCTTCCGCCCGTCAGCTGCGCACCGGGTCATGAGTGCCGCGCTGCAACTGCAGCGCACCGCCTCGCAAAAACTCCTGACGCAGGGCGTTGTCGCCCTCACCGAGCAGATGGCAAGAAGCCTGCTCGATCGGGACCAGCGAGAGGTGCGACGCATGATGGCCGATCGCCATCGTATGTTGCGTGACCTTGGATTTAGCGTGCGTGATGACGACGCACTGGGGTGTCTGGCCGCGATGACTGCTGCAGTCAACGAGTCAGACATGGCACTGGAAGCGCTGTTGCGGCCGTGAGGGTCGCCGGGAGAACGCGGTGAGCAGGTTTGAGGGCGTGGATACCGTAGTGCTATTTGATGAGATGGCCTACGAGGATGTGCTCTCGGTTCGCTGGAGCCCGCTTTCGTCGGTGCTGTCCGTTGCTGAGTGCGCCCACTTTGCCCAGCGCAACCTGAAAGTGCTGCAAGTATGCTCTGCCGCAGAGAGCCAGGTTGCAGTGGATGCCTTTGATGATAAAAATCCGTATGCCAGCGATCTGCATCGCATTGAGGTCAAGCTCAACATGGCGCTGGAGGTGCTGGGTCAGTTGATGGCTGCTCAAGACCCCAGACCCGCCGCTCAAGCAGTGCGATTTAATGCTCTGGGTGGGGTGTGGCATAACCCGCAAGGGGTGCCTGCGACCGGAACCCAGGGTTTGCTGCAGATCTACCTGCAAGAGTGTTTGGCGCAGCCGCTGACGTTTATAGGCACGGTACTCGGCGCCACGGAGGACGGGCGGGTGCGTGCACAGTTCACACCGCCTGGTGAGCCGGTTGCAGAACTTATCGGAAAATTGGCGTTTCGGCGCCACCGGCGTCAAGTTGCCGGCATGCGTCAGCATCACAGGGACTGATTCGCTAACCACGTCACAGTTGGCTACTGCCGAGTTCGGCAATGCGTCACTTTCTCGACGCTCCCAGAGCCTGACAATCACTGCTCTCCAAAGAGGTGGTGTCAGGACTCATGGCAACGATTGAAAGCGAAGTATTTAGCGGTCCGGTCATGCGTGCGCCTGTGGTCGCCAGTACACCCACTGGCAAGTCTCGCGCGATACGTGATGTGTTGACCCTTATAGATCAAGTTGCCGCTCACGAGTCCAGCGTATTGGTACTGGGGGAGTCTGGCACTGGCAAAGAAGTGGTTGCTCGTGCCATTCATGAGGCAAGTCCGCGCCGCAGCCGGCCGTTCATTGCCGTCAATTGCGGCGCAATTCCTGCAGATCTTCTTGAGTCCGAACTCTTCGGTCATGAAAAGGGTGCCTTTACAGGTGCCGTCGCCACCCGCAAGGGACGCTTTGAGCTGGCCGAGGGTGGCACACTATTCCTGGATGAAATCGGTGACATGAGTTTGCCGATGCAAGTGAAGCTGCTGCGTGTTCTGCAGGAGCGCGTGTTTGAGCGGGTGGGCAGCGCGCTACAGTTTCGCTGCAATGTGCGCATCATTGCCGCCACTCACCGCAATCTAGAAGAGGCGATCACCCGCGGCGGTTTTCGCGAAGACCTCTTCTATCGCCTCAATGTCTTTCCTATCGACATGCCACCTTTGCGTGGCCGATTGGAAGATTTGCCTGTTTTGGTCAATGATTTTGCAACCTATAACGTGGCGGCTGGACGGCCACGAGTGCAGCTGACCGACGCAACGCTGCAGTGTTTGGCTGACTATCCTTGGCCTGGCAATGTGCGTGAGTTGGCTAATCTGATAGAGCGGCTGTCCATTCTGTGTGGCTCTCGTCCTGTGACAATAGGTGACTTGCCGCCGCGTTACCGACCCAAAGACTGGGTGCCGCCGCTGTTTCAAGAGGTGCCTGCTGAATCGTTGCAGGAGCCAAAGCGCTTTACAGACAGCTATGAATACGATTGCGTGGGACTCAACGAGCGTGAAGCGCTGTTGATTCTGGAGCAGGACCTGCGGTTGCCGGTTGCTGACGTTGCAACGTTGCCCGATGCAGGGCTCGACCTGCGAATCCACATTGCCGCTATTGAAGAACAGCTCATTCGACAGTCGCTGGACCGTACCGCAGGTGTGGTTGCTCAAGCGGCACGGCTTTTAGGCTTGCGGCGGACGACGCTGGTTGAAAAGCTGCGCAAATACGGCATCAGCGGTATCAGCGGTATTGACGAGGTGACGGAGGATTGACGCATTCTTGCCGCAGCCTGTGACCTGCGTCACAGGAACGGCAAGGCATGTCCGGCACGCATCTTGCTCTGTACTTGCCACGATAGATTTGTAACGTGGATGAACCCATGACTGATGCATTGAATGTAATTGCCTTCGACCGCGAGCCGGTGGTCGTTGCGGACAATTCCCGCGCACTCTATGAAGTAGCTCGCCGAGTAGCTGCTACGGATTGCACGGTCATGATTTCTGGTGAGTCTGGAACTGGCAAGGAAGTCCTTGCCCGGTACATCCACAACCAGTCAAAGCGAGCCACAGGCGATTTTGTCGCCATTAACTGTGCCGCTATTCCAGAGAACATGCTTGAGGCACTGCTGTTCGGCTACGAGCGCGGTGCGTTTACTGGCGCAGCCAACGCGCATCCTGGCAAGTTTGAGCAGGCACAGGGTGGCACGTTGCTGCTCGATGAAATCACCGAAATGCCCTTGTCTTTGCAAGCCAAGCTGCTGCGCGTATTGCAGGAGCGCGAAGTAGAGCGCATTGGCGGTCGTGGTCCTATAGCGCTGGATGTGCGTGTCATCGCCACCACCAATCGCACCTTGCGCACCGAAGTGCTGGGCGGCCGCTTCCGCGAGGATCTGTTCTATCGTCTTTGTGTGTTCCCGTTGGCGATTCCGCCGTTGCGCGAGCGTCGTGATGACGTGCTGCCGTTGGCAATGCAGCTGCTGGCATCGCGCTGCCCACCTGGAAAGGCTGTGCCGGCGCTCAGTGCCGATGCGGCACACCTATTGCTGCTGTACCCCTGGCCGGGTAACGCCCGGGAGCTGGACAACCTGTTGCAGCGCGCTTTGATTCTTGCAACTGGCGCGGTTCTGGGCCCTGAACACATACGTTTTGAGTCGGTGTTGGGCAGTGCCGCTGGTACGCCACCCGGTGACGAACCGCTGGGTGGGGCTGCCGCGTTGAAGGGATCTTTGCGACACACGGAGCGCGACTTGATTTTGGATGCGCTGGGTAGTGGTGCGACCCGCAACGAGGCTGCAGAGCGGTTGGGCATCAGCCCGCGCACGCTGCGCTATAAATTGGCTCGTTTGCGTGCCGACGGCGTTGCAGTTCCTGTCGCCTGATCAGACCCAGGAGCCCAACCATGAGCAATATGCAGATCAATAGTGTCCTTGCGCAGATTCGCTCTTTGCAACAGCAGGCTCGTATTGGAGCACCGAGCCTTCGTCCGGCAGACCAATTGTCTGCACCGGGTGCTGCACAAGCACCGGCTGCCAGCAGCTTTGCCAATGTATTTAAGGCTGGCTTGGACAAAGTCAACGAGACGCAGGCAAGCGCCTCGAGCATGGCGACGAAGTTTGAGCGCGGTGATGCCGATATCGACCTTGCCCAGGTCATGCTCGAGTCTCAGAAGGCCAATGTGTCTTTCCGCGCAGCAGTTGAAGTGCGCAATCGCCTGGTCAGTGCGTACCAGGACATCATGAATATGCAGATCTGACGGCATGAGGCCACACGATGAATGAAGATGAAGTCGTCATAGAGGCCGAGAAGGGGACCATCATCCCTGCCGGTCTCAAACCCTTGCTGATGCTCATTGGCGTAGCCGCTGCGGTTGCCGCTGGCGTTGGGGTAGTGCTGTGGTCCCAAGGCCCCAGTTACAGCCTGCTGTATGGCAACCT
>CANFSB010000046.1 GCA_947449495.1 Pseudomonadota bacterium | reverse complement strand
GTCTGATCGCAGGCAGTGGTGTTGGCAAGAGCATGCTGCTGGGAATGATCACCAAATTCTCTGCCGCCGACGTCATCGTGATCGGATGCATTGGCGAGCGTGGTCGCGAAGTCCTGGATTTCGTAAACGAAACGCTTGGGCCTGAAACCCTAAAGCGTTCTGTTGTGATTGCTGCGCCTGGCGACTATTCGCCAATTGTACGATTGCGCGCAACGCACCTGACTTCAGCGGTAGCCGAGTACTTCAGAGACAGAGGCAAGCGTGTGCTGCTGTTGATGGATTCGTTGACTCGAGTTGCCCACGCTCAGCGTGAGGTTGGCTTGGCTGTCGGCGAGCCGCCTACTACGAAAGGCTACACGCCTTCGGTTTTTTCGCTCATCAACGAGATAGTTGAGCGCGCAGGCAAGGTCGCCCACGGCGGCAGCATTACCGCCATCTATACCGTGCTGGCGGAGAGTGATGACGCCAATGACCCGATTGTCGATGCAGCCCGAGCGATCCTGGATGGACACGTGCTGTTGTCGCGCGATTTGGCGGCGCTGGGTCAGTATCCGGCCATTGATTTGGGCGCCTCGGTATCCAGACTGGCCATGCGACTGATCAGCAGCGATCAGCGTGAATTGGTTATGCGGTTTCGGCGCCTGATGTCCGTGTTTGAAGAGAATCGGGACTTGGTTTCCGTGGGCGCCTACCGGCCTGGGGCCAATCCGGAGTTGGACGATGCAATTTTGCGCCGATCCGGTTTGATTGATTACCTCAAGCAGGATGTCGACAAGCAGGTTCCAATGGATGCGGGATTTACCGAGCTTGAGTCGCTGCTGCAATGAATTCGCCCTCGCACAGAGCCCAACGTTTGCGCCGTATTGCTGCGGTGGGGGACTTGCTTGCCAAGGTTTCCGAAGGGGAATGGGCAGAGCGGCAGGCGGATTTGCGGGCCACCGAGCAGAAACTCAAAGTCATCGTCGACTATCAGGCCGACTATTCGGTGATGGCAGCGCGTAAAGCCGAGTCGATTCCCAGCGTTGGGTCGCTGATGTTGTACCGCAACTTCTCAGATTGGCTTGGTGGGGTAGGTGAGGAGCAGGAGCGTCAGGTTGCCCAAGCGCAGCTTATGGCAGACGTCGCTGCCGAAGAAATGACCAAGCGCCGCAGCTTTGCCAAGTCTTTGGAGCACGTGGCCAGCAGCGCAAAGCAAGCCGCACGATTGGATCGCGACAGACGCGAACAGGCGAGCTTGGATGATTTGGCGACGTCAGGGCGGCGCTCCCGGGAGTTGGCATCAGGATTGCTAGACAGTGAGCAGTTGCACTCCGCTGAAGGCAAGAGCCCGACATGAGCATTCTTGACGTTGTAGTACCCGGAATCGATTCGACTGCAGCAGACCCCGCTGGCGCAGCAGCGCAATCGGCTGTTGTTCAGCCCTCTGAGGCTGATGCGGCGCTGTTTATGGCGCTTATGCGTGGGCCAGTTCCGGCGCTGCCTCCTGCATCGCTGTTAGCAGAGTCCGAGCTGGGGCCAAACATCGGACGCAAAACGTTCGCGTTGATGGATTTGGCCACGACGCGGCCTGTGCGACTCGGCAATCCATTGCCGGATTCAATTTTTGACGCTGGCAGCGCAGTGCCAGATTCCGGCGGATCTTTGCCGGATGACAAGCTGGAAGACTTCGCGGTCGACCTGGGCATTGATCGGGATCTGGCTCGTCTGCTGCTTTCGCAGACAACGCCGGTGACCATCGATAGCGCGGCTGTCGCACCGGCTGCCCCAGTCGCGCTGACTGCAGTGTCCCAATCGGTAGCGGCTCCGCAACGGCCCGCGATTGACCACAACACTGCCGCCATCACCAGCACCTCGCAAGCCTTGGCAAGCTGGTTTAAGCCGACCGATTACGCGCCTTTGCCAGCGGCCGCAGCACAGACGCCGGCTAACGCAACGGCATCTTCCGAACCGTGGACACAGGCGCTGCAAGTGTCTGGTCCTGCAGTGGACCAAACCGTCTTTAGCGCGCCGCCTCTGCAGCGCTTTGCTGCACTCGGGGCAGTGCAAGTGAGCATTACGCCGACGTTGCAGCAGCACGCACCTGCGCCGCAGCGCCTGCCTACAGCCTCTGACCTACCGGATGCGGCAACACTCATTGCCCGCTTGTCCAACCAGGCCCCATTGGCGGATGAAGACGTGCTGCGCTGGCGTGCCACGGCGTCTCGCAGTGTCTCTAGCACTGTGACAAAACCTGTTGATACAGAGCTCCTGGATGACCAGCCGCTGGCCACCCAGTCGAGTGACAAGATAGAGCCGCAATGGAATCCGGTGCTGTCGAAGAGCCGGTTGTATTCAGCGGCTCAGGACGCTGTCGCCACTACTGCTGAGCAGATGCCGGCCATCCAGAACATCCTGTCTGCAGACACTGAAGTTGCATCCAGCACTGCAATCGCTGCGCCTATGCCTATAGCGCTGGCTGCCGTGGATCAACCCAATGCACTGATTCGCGGTCGCGAGGCGCAGCCGGCAGCACAGTCTTCTGCTCCGGTAACCGTGCCCTCTAGCGACCTCAGCTATGAGGACCGTGCCGCAGCGTTCTCCGATCAGGTCGGTCGCAAGATCATGGAAAGCATTCGTACCGATCGCTGGGAAGTGAATATCAAGTTGGATCCAGAGCACCTGGGGCCACTGGATATCCGATTGCACGTGGACGGCAAGAACGTCAACGCCACGTTGGATGTCCATAGCGCCGATGTTCAAAACTTGTTGCAGCAGGGGCTTCCAAAACTCAAGGATCACTTCGAATCCTCGGGTTACGCCCTGACAGCTTGGAACTTTGGTTCCTCTGGCGCCGGCAATGGTGCTGCACCCAGGCGCGAGAGCTCGCCAGCGTCCACATCGCGCGCGTCGTCCAGCAGCGTGAGATCCGCGACCAACGTCCAAGCTGAAGCTGTCGCGCCGTTACTTAGGGCCGCAGCCTCAGATAACGCAATTGACCTGTTTGTTTAATTTTTAGAAATACCTTGGAAGATAATCATGTCTGAGAAAAAAGAAGACAAAAAGAAGGCTGCAGAGCCCGCTGCTGAAGGCGAGGAAGGCGCCCCTACAAAAAAATCCAAGTTGATTTTTTTCATCTTGATCTTTGTCGGCGTGCTGGTCGTTGCTGGCGGCTCGGTGGGTGCGACGCTGTTCTTCACCGGATTCTTCAAGTCCAAGCCTGCAGCAGAAGCGCATGCCGAGGGTGAGGAGGGCGGCGAGCATGGTGGTGACGCCCATGGCGGTGGCGATGCCCACGGCGCTGCCGATGCTCATGGCGGTGGCGATGCCCATGGTGGTGGCGACGCACATGGTGGTGGCGATGCACATGGTGGTGGTGGCGATGCGCATGGCGGTGGTGACAAAAAGTCAGACAAGGAACTACCCAAGAGCGAGAAGTTTGCTGCCACTTACAAAGCAATCGAACGCGACTTCACTATGAATGTTCCGAACTCACGAAAGTTCGTGCAGTTCAAGGTCGCCTACAAGACCTTCTTCGGCGAACAGATTGTGACACGTGTAACCAAGCACCAGATTGCAGTGGAAGCAGGAATCATCGCCGCTGCTGGTCAGTTCAGCGAAGAGGAAATGACTTCGCCCGAGGGTCGCGTACGTCTGGCCGTTGCCCTGCGTGACGCCATCAACGATGTGCTGATCCGCAACGAAGATTTCGGCGGCATTGAAGAAGTGATGTTTACCAGCTTTGTTTTCCAGTAGGTCTTAACGATGAGTACGCCAAAGCCATTGCTGTCTCCCGAAGAGCTTGAAGCTCTGGTGGAGGGCATGGAGACCGGTCAGGTAGATACGACTCCAGTGGCTTCGGCCAGCGGCACGGTCAAGCCATATAGCTTGGTGTCCAACGATACGACCTCGCGCAGCCAACTGGCTGCACTTGAGATGATCAACGACAGATTCTCGAGACAATTCCGTGGAAGTCTGCTGACGCTGCTTCGGCAGGCTGTGAAAGTAACGGTCCATCCCTTCGAGGTGATGTCATTTGGAACGTTCATTAAAAGCGTTCCGTCACCCTGCAATGTAAATATCGTCAGGTATCCGCCGCTTCGGGGCTATGGGTTAATTACCATTGATCCATCCATTGTCTATGGTGCAGTGGACAGCTTCTTTGGCGGCCGTGGCGGCGGCACGCTCGATGGGCCAGGTCTACGGGGTTTTACCCCGACCGAAGAGCGAATTATTCAGCTCATTCTCGACGCTACCTTTAACGACCTGCGCGAAGCCTGGTCGCCGGTATATGCGCTGGGTACAGAGTACGTAAGCCGAGAGATCAATCCAGCCTTTGCACAGATTGGCGAAGAACGCGAAACAGTCGTAGTCAGTGTGTTCGAGCTTGAGTTGGCCTCGGGCGTGAACGGCAAGCTCACGATCATGTATCCATTCTCTGCACTCAAGCCCATCCGTCTGCTGCTGCGTGGCCGATTAACGGCCGGAGAGCGCGACGAAAAACAGGCGGCACAGTGGTCTAGGGAGCTGGCCGATGCAGTAATGGATGCGGAATTGCAGATGATCGGTCAACTAACCGCATTCAGAATGTCTGCGCTTGATCTTGCATCCATCTCTGCTGGTGACACCCTTTGGTTCAAACAGCCTCAGGGGGTAAAGGTCTTCGTCCAGCAGTCGCATATTTTTGATGCCGAATACGGGTCTATTGACAACGCTATGGCCATGAGAATTCAAGCCATACATACGCCGAAAGAGAAGGGCGCTGCCGCCGAAGATGGGCCTGGCGCGTCTGAAAGGAAATTGAAGGGCGCAGAAAAGCCGGCCGCAAAGCCAGCTGCTCGCGCAGCACAGTCAGCAGGAGCAAACGCAGCATGAACGAACAATCCAGCCCAGCAGTGGCTGAATCAGAAACCGGCGGCCCTTCGCCCCAATTGGACCTGATCCAGAACGTTGCTGTCAGTGTGTCTGTTGAAGTCGGTCGCGCATCGCTGCGTATCCGCGACTTGCTGCGACTGAGTCAGGGCAGCGTAGTGGAGCTTGATCGAATTGCCGGTGAGCCGGTGGATGTCTGTGTGAACAACACGGTAATTGCTCGCGGTGAGGTTGTGCTGGTCAACGAGCGCTACGGTATCCGCCTCACCCAGGTGGTCGATGCTGAAGATCGCGTCAAATTGCTCTGATCGGCATGGATCCAGTTCGATACATTTCCGGGCTGCTCGTCGTTGGCTTGCTGCTAGGGTTGATGGTGTGGGTGCTGCGCAGATTGCGCAGGGGTGGCTATGGAGCGGCCAAGCATCTTGAAGTGCTGTCCGTTGTGGGACTTGGCCCCCGCGAAAAGCTTGTGGTGATCCGGTTTCGGGAGCAGGAAGTGCTGATTGGTGTCACAGCTCATTCCATAAACCGACTCGCAATGCATGAGAACTCGACGGTCATCCCAACGCAACTTGGGCCACTAGAGGGTCCGAATGAAAGCTAAGAGTGTTATCTCACTGCTAATTCTGGCGATTGTTGTGGCGTTGCTGCCTGAGTCGGCTAGCGCGGCAGCAGGCGTAGAGCTCTTACGAACCAGTCCCACTCCTGGCGGTGGGCAGGCCTATAGCCTGACCTTGCAGGCCTTGGGCCTGATCACGGTTCTGACCCTGCTGCCTGCGATCCTGTTGTCGATGACCGCGTTCATCAGAATTGCAATTGTCTTAGGCTTGCTCCGTCAGGCTCTTGGTGCATCGCAAACACCGCCTAATCAGGTGTTAGTGGGTCTTGCGCTGTTTCTGACGTTCTTCGTCATGGGGCCCACATTCAACCAAGTTCAGACTGTGGCCGTTTCGCCTTATGTAGCTGAAAAAATCTCTTTCGAAGTGGCTATCGAAAGAGCAGTAGTGCCCATGAAAAAATTCATGTTGGCGCAGACTCGTGAATCAGATATCAAGGTTTTCATGGATCTGGCCAATACACCGCCGGTCCAAACAGCACTTGATACACCGCTGATGGTGTTGTTGCCGTCTTTCATGACCAGTGAGCTTCGCACAGCGTTCACCATTGGCTTTCTTGTCTATATTCCTTTTCTGGTCATTGATCTGATTGTCGCCAGCGTTTTGATGTCGATGGGCATGATGATGGTGTCGCCCGTCGTGATCAGCGTGCCCTTCAAATTCATGCTCTTTGTCTTGGTGGATGGCTGGGCCCTGACTATTGGCTCTTTAGCCTCCAGCTTCGCGCCGGCGCTTCCATGAATGACACCGTGGTCATTGATATCGCCCGAGACGCAATCTTTACCTGTGCGCTGGTAGCGGGTCCGATCATGATAGTCGTGCTTCTGGTTGGTGTGCTCGTCGGCATCTTCCAGGCGGCGACTTCAATCAATGAAATGACGCTCAGCTTTGTCCCGAAGCTGATCATGGTTGTTCTGTTGCTGGCGGCTATTGGCAGTTGGCAAATTCAGCTGCTAGTCGACTTTGCAACGCATGTGTTTGAGCGCATCCCAGAAGTGGCCAGATAGAAATGCTGGTTCTCGGTCAGCTCATGATGACCTGGCTGGACAGCCTGTTGCTGCCCCTGACGCGTCTTGGAGCGTTCTTCGCTACCGCGCCGCTGTTCCCCCAGATGGGTGGGAATGCTCGAATCCGAGTGGTTTATGCGGCAGTGCTGTGCATATTGATGCTGCCGGTTATGCCTATCGGGCTTGAAGCGCCAAAAACGGACAGCTCAGGACTAAATATTTTGTTGTTGGCGCAGGAAGCGGTCCTGGGCGCCATCATGGGCTTGGCACTGCAATGCACCTCTGCTGCTGTTGTGACAGCTGGTGAACAAATTTCTCAGGCGTTGGGTTTGAGTTTTGCGCAATCGTTTGACCCAAGTGTCGGGTCGACGCCCGTCATTTCACAGTTCTTAAATGTTCTCTCGATGCTTGTCTTTCTCTCGACTGGCGGCCACCTCATTGTCGTTTCGATGGTTGCAGAGAGCATCAGAGTGATTCCGCCAGGACAGCCGCTGGGCGAAAACATCAAGTCCTTGCTGGACTTCTCAGTCGTTGTTTTCAACGGCGCAGCGCTGCTTAGCGCACCACTGGTTCTGGCGATGATCGCTGTAAATATCGGTGTGGGCGCCTTGTCTAGAGCCACACCCTCTCTGAATATCTTCTCTGTCGGATTCGCCGTCAGTCTGATTGGTGGCGGATCGATTTTATTCCTGCTGATCCCGGTCATGGTTGATCGCGTCGCAGATCTCTGGCTTCAAAGCCTGTCTTTTCTCCAAGCCACATTCCGTGTGAGCGGCTAACCATGGCTGGTGAATCAGAGTCTGGTGAGGAGAAGACAGAAGACCCTACCAGTAGGCGCCTTGAGAAGGCCCGCGAGCAGGGAGACTTTCCGCGCTCGCAAGACTTCGGTGGCGCGATGGTGGTGCTGGCCACTTGCATCGCCCTATATATGGTTGGCGGCGCGCTCACTGTGGATTTGAAGCAGATTTTGGTGACTGGTCTTACCTTTAACTCTGCAGAGTTAGCCCAAGGTTTTGATATGCCAGCCAGACTTGGCTCAGCAGTAGTCAGCGGATTTTGGGCAATGCGTTGGCTGGTATTGTTGACAGTTGCTGCAGCACTAGGCGCAGCGTTGCTCAATGGTGGCATTAGCTTTTCCAGCTCTGCAGCGGGACTAAAATTCGATCGGCTAAATCCGCTCAATGGCATCAAACGTATGTTCGGCTCTGCTGGATGGGTTTCGGTTGGTCGCAATACCGTAAAGTTTTTTTTGGTTGGTGCCGTTCTTGCTGCTGTTCTTTTAGGGCAGCGTGAGCAAATGCTCGCACTTTCTAGACTGCCTTTGGAATCCATGATCGCGTCGGGCGCCTCGCTTGCACTCTATGTGTTTCTTAGCATCTCTCTGGTGATTGGTGCGATGGGTATTGCGGATATTCCATTGCAGCGCTGGTCATTTACGCGGCGTATGCGCATGACCCGCCAAGAGATTCGCGATGAAATGAAGGACAGCGACGGCAGACCAGAGGTCAAGCAGCGTATTCGACGCCGGCAGCGTGAGATCAGTCGGTCCCGCATGATGCAGCGTGTTAAGGACGCCGACGTGGTCATCGTTAACCCGATGGAGTTCGCAGTTGCCATCGTCTATGACGAGCAACGCAGTAGTGTTCCGATTATTTTGGCGAAGGGTCGAGGGGAGGTTGCCGCCGCCATTAAAGAGCTTGCAGCAGAGTCTGCAATACCTTTAGTCGAGGCACCTCCGTTAGCACGAGCTCTCTACTATTCCGGCGAAGTGAATAAGCCAATTCACGAAGGCCTCTACAGAGCAGTAGCGGCTGTGCTGGCCTACGTCTATCAAGCCAGCGCTATGGCAGCAGACATGTCACGGCCTAAGCCGGCGGTTCCTGATGTGCCAGATGAGTTGCTGTTTGACGAAGAGGGGCGACAGATGAGTGGTGCACGATGAGTACCGAAACCATTCAGCTTGAGCATATTGCTGGTCCGCATAGCGCGAGCCAGGTGATTGCCAAGCTCATTGACGGTCCCGTTGACTCGGTTGTGATCTGGTCTCGCTCCAAGGAATTGTTGGCGGAGTGCAGCCGCAATCTGTTCGTAATGCTGCGCAATGAGGGTGCGAAGTTCGAGTTTTACAGCCCTTCCGGAACTGACCTGCTGCTTCAAACCATCAACAAGATGGTGGCTTCGTTGCCGGTAGAAGGGCTCGCGATGTCCATGCTGACTCAAGGCTTAATGATTTTGGTCATTGAGTCCGCCGAAACAATGGACGAAGACGAAACGGCAGCACTTGGTCGCATCGTTACAGCGATGGGTATTAGCGCGCTAAGAGTTGTGCTGATTACTAACCGGGCGTTTCGCACCGACATGACTGGGCCGTCTAGCCTGACGATAGGTAAAACGTGTCACTGGGCGCTTGATGCACAGTTGCCTGCCGAAGAGGTGCCTTCTATTAGTGCGTCTCGCTCAGAGGCTGCCTTTGCTGCTGAGTTTAACGAGGTGATTGAGCAGGATCCGTATGTGCCTCGGGATGCACGTCCGCGATCGGGCGCGGTTCTTGTTGCGTTGATTTTGCTCGGCGTCACCTTGGTACTTGGTTGGTGGGCTTACTCAGCAGGTTACTTCGCTGAAACCTTAAAAGATGCGAGTAATCAGAGTAAAGGCGGTCCGATGTATTTTAGATGCACCGCACCGGGCCCTCGCAGTGCGGCTGAGATGCTGCAAAAAATGCTAGCTCCAGATGTCAAATCTCAGATTGTGCCGGTGGCGGATGGCCATCAGCTCTATATCGGTCCGTTGCAGGTGGCCAAAGAGATTGAAGCTGTTCGCTCTCGGATTTGGCCTGTGGGCGCTTGCAACATCACCCCTGTGACAAGTATCGAATTGGTTAATTGAAGGAGTCACTTTTATGAGTGAGATCGGCAAAACAGATGGCCTCGATAAGCCAGAAGAAAAGACCGGAATATTCAAGTCTTCCGGAGTTTCCACTCATAAACTTGATCCGCACAGCAACTCTGCTGTGTCCAGCCATGCCGTTCAACACGACGATGAGCCGGCAGTGGGTAACAAGGTCTTTGTTGGATTCAATCCAGACGCCGGCATCAACAAGGTGCACGTGGGCAGCTCCGATGAGCCAGTTCGCGGAGATGGCGAGCAGCTTGATGACGTGCCTGCACCTGAGCCTCCAAAATCCAAGATGGACGAGCTGGAGGAGTCCGTTGCCAAGGTGGGCGAGATGATGGAGGCGGTGGAGGCGCAGCGCGCCGCTGTCGAGGCGAAGTTCATGGAAGCTGAACAAATGCTTCAACAGGTCACCAAAGTTAAGGAGTTTCTGACAGTAGATGACCGGCTGCGCGAACGCATTCGGGCAACTGTTGCCAGAACTGCGGGTTTGCGCAAAGGGTTGCCTGGCGGTGACTCGGGCCACGGGGAGTAAACCATGAGTGATCCAGACACTAATCATCCTGAACAGGCGGAAGATTCAGAGCCGAGTCCTCTTGAGACGTTAACGACGTTGGTGTTGGACGCGGCTGATGCTGCAAATGACAGCGCCCAGTCTGCTAGCGAGGCCATCAGCAAACTGGGAATCGCGGTCGAGTCTAATCGAGCAGCGACTAGTGCTATCCGTACAGCGCCGGCTATTTTTGGCGCCATTACGCTGGGTATTGGCGTGGTGATGGCGCTGGTTGTCGCCATTTCGGTTACTAAGGTCAATCATGAGGCAGAGGCCTTGCACGACGCGCTGGGGAAACAATCGGCCCAGTTCGTAAAAGTGGAAGAGGCTCTCAAAGAGCTCAAGGCGTTCGAGGGAACGCTGGAAAAATTCAAGACAATCGCTGAAGACACCACTCAACGTGCAGTGGTGACCTTGCGCGAACAAGTTAAGACCGATCGTCTTGCGCTTCAGCAGTTGGAAGTAAAGCGACTCAACGAAGTTGTTAAGACTATTCAGGGAGCACCGCAGGCTCCTGTGAGCAAGGCTCCAGATGCAGAAGCTGCCAGAGCAGCCGCCCTGACCAAGATGCTGGCGCAAATTGAAGCGAAGCTTGAAGAGTTGGGCAAGGTCCAAGCCAAGCCTCAACAAGATTCAGCGGCCGCGCTTAAGAGATCCGCTGATCGACTTGATGCTCAATCCAAGGATCTTCGCGCCTTGCAAGATGAACTAGGCAAGGTTCGATCCGAGCTTGCTGCACTTCGAGGTTCGGTAGAGAGGGCGCCGGCTCAAGGTCAACAGGGCATTCCCGCGTATCGCAAGCAATAGCCCGCTAAAAGGCTATGGTATCCACGCCAGGCAGCCAGACTCTGCGCACTGGCGTGTGTCTCCATTGGCTGGGTCGATCAGCAGTTCAGCTTGCGTGCTGGTAAATCGCTGTGCGGCGGTGGGTCTGGCAAGCTGCCAGGGCGTGCCATTGGCTTCTAACGTTTCTGGAATTAGCACCATCCAGCTGCCGATAGTGATGTTTTGATACGCCGCCGAGTTAATTTGAAGTTTGCCGTTGGAAGAACGCTCTAGTTTCGCCAAGCGTGGGCTGTCCTGCCTCTGTTCCAGCAGCTGTTTGCTGGCGCCTTCGAGAGTCTCGCCCGCCTTAAAAAACCAGTCACTGTTGCGAATGCTTGCGTTGCGCGCCCGCACCTGTGGCGACAGTTGAATGATCATTTCTCGCTTGCTTGGTGGCGTTATGCCAAGTACATCGCGCAGCTCGAGAGTTAATTGGATTTTTTTCGGCTGATTGACCCATTGGTCCAGTTGCCGATTGCCATGGCCCGTTGACCGATAGGCGATGCTTGCAATGAGCTCATAGCGCGCTGATAGTGCCGTGCTCGATGACGCAAGGGCATAGCGCTGATTGGCATTAACAGCGGTAGTCATGGCTGCTTGAGTTTGATCCTGAAAGGATGCTCGCTCACTTGGGCTCCAGTCGTCCGTCGGCACTTGGGCAACAATTTTGATTGTTAAGAGTGTCTTGATGCCGGAGTTGGATTGTGCGCGCAAATCGGTTTTTGCTGCGCAAGTTGCCAGCACTGCGGCATTGGCTTCTTTGCCGCTATGTGGGGCCTGGCCGGCTTCTTCGACGCAAGCTTGCGTGCGCTCTATGAGCTCAACTAGGTCTTCGTCTGTCCTGGGGGCCGCTGCCATAGCGGGTGCCGCAAAGGTTGCAAAACTGCCGCATAGCAGCAGTGTTGGTGCGGCATAGGTTTTCATCGATTCGCAATGACGGTGTCTGCGGGCAAACGCAGTGTCGTCTGGTACGTGTCCGTGCCCAATGGTTCGATGCTCACCACTTCAACGCCACGCAAAGTTCCCGAGATGTTTGTTCGGATACTTTCCTTGCGTATTGAGCGGTCATCCATTGTGCTGTTGGAGCCGATGCTTACACCGAAGACCTGTTCATACAGATTGCGGTAAGCATCGAGCTTGGATGCACGGGCGGCCATCAGGCGCTGTTGCGCTGGGTCGTTGCTCGGCTGCGCGGCAATCGATGCATAGCCGACGGCGATGACGTCTGAAGTAGGGTGATAGGCCACAGGGGCGCTGCCAGTGCCCGGCAAGTCAGTCGGCTTAGGGGCCACTTCTCGGCACGGCAACTTACAGAACCGAAATGGAAGCATTTCCTTGATGGTCAGCTGGGGCTTTTTCTGTGCGACCACCGAAGGGTCCTTAACAGAAATGGTTGCGCAGCCGCCAAGGGCGATGCAGCAGATGAGCAAAGTTGTTTTGATCTGGCGTTCCATGTGGGTTTCGTCGACACCACCGGCCAGTACTTTAGTGCCGCCATCGGATATCAGATGGCATGCATATTGCTTTAATACCTCTCGACTGCACATCCGCCCCTGGGCGGCAAGGCAACCGGCGGCTAAGTCATTGTTTTTAATTGGAAGTATATTGAATATGCGTCTGGCGGTGGCATCGAAACTCCGAGATCTGGGCAGCCTGTTTCCGCTGGAAGCAGTGGCCATTCCGCTCGGATTCTTGGTGCTCATGGGCATGCTGCTGCTGCCTATGCCTACTCTGCTGCTTGATCTGTTCTTTACCTTCAACATTGCGCTGTCGCTGATCATTATTTTCCTGGCCATCTCGGCGGCCAGGCCCCTGTCGTTTTCTGTCTTCCCGACGGTGCTGCTGTTTGCAACGCTGCTGCGACTTTCGCTCAACGTTGCGTCCACCCGCGTCGTGCTCAGTGCAGGTCATGAAGGGCCGGAAGCGGCTGGTCAGGTCATTGAGGCCTTTGGTTCGGTTCTTGTCGGTGGCAACTATGTTGTCGGCATAGTGGTTTTCGCGATCCTCGTCATCATCAACTTCGTGGTGGTTACCAAGGGCGCCGGCCGTGTGTCTGAGGTTACGGCGCGCTTTACCCTGGACGCGATGCCAGGCAAGCAGATGGCGGTCGATGCAGATCTGGCAGCAGGTCTGATTACGCAAGACCAGGCGCGCGCAAGGCGCCGTGACATCGCTGCCGAAGCGGAGTTTTACGGCTCGATGGATGGCGCCAGCAAGTTCGTGCGCGGTGATGCCATCGCAGGCTTGCTGGTGTTGTTAATTAATGTGGTCGGTGGCGTGGTCGTTGGTGCAGTGCAACACGGCATGACACTGGCTGAGGCTGGTCAGCGCTATACGATGCTGGCCATTGGCGACGGCCTAGTGGCGCAGGTTCCGTCGCTGCTGTTGTCTATCGCGACAGCCATCATTGTAACGCGTGTGTCCGGTGAGGAGTCGCTGCATGCGCAAACTTCAAATCAATTTAATAACGTTCAAGCATGGTGGCTGACCGCCGCCATTCTGACCCTGCTGGGCGTCATACCCGGCATGCCGCATCTGGCGTTTTTGCTGCTGGCAATCATGACGGCTGCCGGCGCACACCTGATTGGTTCGAAACGCGCCAAGACACAGGCTGACGCCAAGAAGGAGCAAGACAAACCCGCTGCGCCTCAAGAGCTTTCCTGGTCTGATGTGCAACAAGCCGACAGCATTGGATTAGAAGTAGGCTATGTGTTGGTGGCACTAATTGACGCCAACCAAGGTGGCTCTTTGGTCACTCGCGTCAGGGGCATCCGCAAAAAGCTGACTTACGAACTGGGCTTCCTGATTCCGCAGGTTCATATCCGCGACAATTTGGATCTTCGTCCCGAAAGCTATCAAATCTTAATTAACGGTGTTGTCGTGGGCCGCGGTGAGGTCAAGCCCTCCCGCGAGCTGGCTATTCACTCTGGAATGGTTCATGGCGAGCTGCAGGGTCAACGCACCAAAGACCCGACATTCGGCTTAGACGCAGTTTGGATAGACCCCGCACAACGCGACTACGCCCGATCGCTGGGCTATACAGTCGTTGATTCAAGCACTGCCATTGCGACTCACCTCAACAAAGTTCTGCAGGATCAATCGCACCTGTTGTTAGGCCACGATGAGACCCAGCAATTGGTAGACAAACTCGCTGGCTCTGCGCCGAAACTGGTTGAAGAGCTGATTCCCAAGAAACTTACCATCGGCACCTTGACGCAGGTTCTGCAGAACCTTCTGGCTGAAGGCGTCGCGATCCGTGACTTGCGTGGTGTCGTGATGGCGCTGTCACCAGTGGTCGAGAAAATCCAGGACATAGATGAACTGACGTCGATCGCCAGAGTGGCGATGGGCAGAATGATTGCCCAAAACTACGCGCCGCATGGTGAAGAGTTGGCTGTGCTTACGCTGGCATCAGAGCTTGAGCAGATGCTGCATGCCACAGTCAGGCGCGGCCAAGGCGGTAACGTACCCATAGAGCCTGAGCTTGCAGAGATGCTGCTCAGAACGCTCAACGAGGCAGCGCAGAACCAGTCCGATGCCGGACAGGCCGCGGTACTTGTGACATCGCCGCTGCTAAGGCCTTGGCTCTCTAGAGTGCTGCGCGCACGAATTCCAGGGTTGGCGGTGTTGTCTTACGCCGAACTACCCGAAGACATGAACTTGAGAGTCGCGCGCAGCATTACGTTGCAACAGCGCGCGGCGGCGGCATAAGGAGCCGACATGCGAATAGAACGAGTCATCGGCCGAAACTTTCAGGAAGCCAGTGAGATCACCAAACGCAAGTACGGTATCGATTGCATGGTGCTGTCCACCAACAAGGTTGGTGGATCGACTGAAATGCTGGTTGCGGTGGATAGCAGCTCTGCGGCAGAAGAAATACCGTCCGTAATGGCCGACGCTGCTGGTACCAAGGTCGCTACTGCCAGCTTTCGCAGTGTGGTCGATTTCACGCCTGCAGCTGCCGCTATGCAACCTGCGCCAAAAGCGCCACTCACAGATCCGACAGCCAGTGTTGAGGGCTCACGGATGGTGGAAGCCATTCGTACAGAGCTGGTCGCACTAGAGAAGCGTCTTGCTCAGATCGGCGAGGCTGGTGATGCCGTTGCCTTGAAGATGTCTATCGTCGGGTTGGGCGTCTCTGCATCCTATGCAAATGGCATCACCGGCGAGGGTTCTAGCGCCAATACGATCGCAAAAAAAATCGCCGACGAAATCTGTGTTGGCTCCCTGCACGACCTAGACAGCCAGAAGCAGATGCTCTTTGTGGGCCCGTCCGGCTCTGGCAAAACCACAGTAGTCATGCAGGCGGCTGCGACACTTGTCAGCGCAGGCGCCAAGGACGCCGCTACCGTTTCAAGCCTGCGCGACACGCGCGTGGGATCGAGAGAGCGGTTTTTTACACTCGCAGATGCCGCGGGTCTGGAAGCACATTGGGGCTCCGCCCACGCCGAAGTCCGGGTAATTGATTCAGGTGGTATGGATCTGTCGCGAATTCAGGCTGGGGAAGCTGCTACAGAGAATCGCGATGTTGTGGTCTGCCTGCCGTCGTACATGAACCGCGCTACTGCTCAGCAATGGATCAATGCGACCACGCAAGCAGCCGGCGTTGTGATATCCCATTGGGACCAAAGCATGTTGCCTCTGGGGTTGCTGGCGATGCTGGCAGAACTGAATGTTCCGTTGCTGGCGGTATCGACTGGCGCAGCACCGGCAACGCCACTTGAAAGCCTGACTAACGAGTCTATTCGTATTGGCCTTGAGCACGTAATGCAGCTTGCGGTTTCGCAAAGCCAGACCAAAGTTGCCTGAGAAAAAGACGATGCAAACTATTGCGATTTCAAGCGGCAAAGGCGGTGTCGGCAAGACATTCGTCTCCTTGCAGTTGGCTGGTTGGCTGGCGAGCTTGGGCAAGAGCGTGGTGTTGTTTGACGGCGACTTAGGCCTGGCGAATTTGCATGTTCTTTTGGGACTTGCACCTCAAGCAGATCTGTCTTCAGTGCTCGCTGGCGAAAAATCGCTCAAAGACATTTGTATCACCGGGCCACTGGGCATTCAGATTATTCCCGGTGCCTCTGGCGTAAGAGAAATGGCTGAATTGACGCAAGCAGAGGTTGTCCGGCTGTTCCGCGATCTATACGAGACCTTTGCACAGGCCGATTACCTGCTTATCGACACTGGTGCTGGCATCGGCTCACATGTGACATCCATGGCCAATATTGCCGACGAAATCCTGGTTGTTGTTCGTGATGAGCCTGCATCGTTGGCCGACGCTTATGGGCTTATAAAGGTGCTGCACACCGACTTTGTAAAGCAGAACATCAAGGTTGTCATGAACGATTGCGGCGATGATAAGCGCGCAAAAGATGTGTTCATGAGACTCGATGGTGTCTCGACACGATTCATCGGCTTGCCTCTTTCTTTAGCCGGAATCGTGCCCCATGACCCTGCAGTAAAGGCGGCCACGCGTAAGCGCCAGTTGTTGGTGGAGTTCTCCAAAGAATGTCCGGCATCTCGTGCAATCCAGGGTCTCGCTGCGCAGCTGATTAAATCTGCAGCAGCGCCTCGGCCTCCTGTTGCGGCATACACCTGAGCCAACCAGAGATCATGAGCAACATGAAACAGGGGCGCGATTCCTACTCGGCCGTTGCCAAATGGAGCGACGGCGGAACATCAGGCTCGGGACTTGCGGCGCACCTGCATCTGGTTAAGCGCGTCGCCTCGCATTTTCGCGGACGATTGCCACCCTCCATTGAGCAGGGCGACCTGGTTCAGGCTGGAACTGTGGGGCTGCTCGAGGCCATCAATTCTTTTGAGCCCGACAGGGGCACCGATTTTGAAACGTTCGCCAAACCGCGTATTCGCGGGGCGATGCTCGATGAGATACGCCGCGCCTCATGGGCGCCGCGCAGCACTGCAAAGCTAGCTATAGAGGCAAAATCTGCAGAGCAGCGGCTGGCCAATCGCACCGGGTCGGCACCGACTAATCGGCAAGTAGCCGAAGAGCTGGGGTTGTCTGTAGAGCGTTACGAGACGTTGCGCGGGCGCAATCAGGGTTTGGCCGACTCCGCGCTCGAAGACGGTGAGTTTGCCAGCGAGGTTGTCGAGGCCGAACAAGTCTTGGAGCAGGAGTCTTCGTTAAAAGCACTCAAGAACTCTATCGAGTCGCTGCAAGAGCGGGATCGATTGATCATCGAGCTCTACTATCATGAAGAGCTGACACTGAAAGAAATAGGCGCCGTGTTGTCGATCAGCGAATCTCGAGTCAGCCAGTTACTGACCGCATTGGCTGGCAAACTCAGATTGGCGCTTAAAGACTCTTTCTAAGATACGGCGCCAGCGCCTCAGTCTTCCAGCTGAACCCAGCGTTCAAACGCGCTTTCTAGCTCTGATTCAACTGCCGCAGCGCGCGCCAGTTCGGCTCGTTGCAATAGCGGGTCTTGCTGATAAAACGACGGCTCTGCCAATGCAGCTGCCAAGGTTGTTTTTTCTGCTTCCAGTTCAGCAATACGCAGCGT
>CANFSB010000045.1 GCA_947449495.1 Pseudomonadota bacterium | reverse complement strand
CGCACATGAATGCTCCGGAACAGCAGTCCTTGGTACCGCAGCCTTACGCTACGGCGCAGCTGCTGGGCGTGCAGTGCGGTGGTCGCCTGTATGGAATCGATCTGCAGCGTCTACACGAGATCCGTCGGGGCGCGCCGCCGCCGCATCAGGCTGCTGCGAACGGCAGCGTACCGGGCATGCTGAACCTGCGCGGCGAGTTTGTTCCGCTGTTGCACCTGCGTGCACGGCTGGGCCTGCCCTTACCGGCACCCGGTAGTGATGCGGCGATTTTATTGCTGGCCGTCAATACGGCCGCAGGTCCGCGCGAATGTGCGCTGGTAGTGGATGGTGTATCGGATGTTGTGGAACCCGGCGACAGCGTATTGCCGACCGGCGGCGGCACTGCACAAGTGCCGGTGCAGATTGATTTGGACGCGCTGCTGGGAGACTACTTGCGCCAGAACGCTGGGGTGAACAGCACTAAGGCGGTAAACAGCTCGATACGGCCCAGGAACATCGCCGTAATACACAGCCAGACCTGAGAGTCTGCCAGCGAAGCCCAGTTGTGACCCGGTGCAACGGCACCCAGACCCGGGCCTGCGTTATTGAGCGATGCCAGTACGGCTGTAAATGCCGTCATGAAATCCAACCCAGTGGCCAGCATGGCAAAGGTGAGCGTCACCAGCGTCATGAAGTACACAAATATAAAAGCCAGCACCGAATAGACCACGCGATTGGGTATGACGCTGCCGGCGATCTTCAGTGGCGCCACAGCCTGCGGATGCACCAGCACAAACATCTCGCGCAGCGACTGCTTGAACAGCACCAGCGTGCGGAACATCTTAATGCCACCGCCCGGTGAGCCGCTGCTGCTGGAAATGCTGCCCAGAAACAGCATCCACATGGGCGCAAACAACGGCCAGGCTGACCAGTCGACGGTAGACAACCCCGAGGTAGTGGCCATCGATATCACGTTGAAGCCCACCTGATGCAGCGCTAAGCCGACTGAGGTGAACGTTCCAAAATTAAGCAGATAGGCAGTGAGCCCAAGCACAGAGCCTGCAATCCACAGCAACAGCCAGCGCGCTTCCGGGTCGCGCAGATAGATGTTGGTATTGCCCTTGCGCAGCGCGCCGAAGTGAGTGGAGAAATTGATGGCGGCGACCAGCATGAACACCGCAACTACCGCTTCGATGCGGCCGGAATGAAAATACGCCAGACCTGCATCGTGCGTGGAGAAGCCACCCAGCGATAGCACGGTAAAGGCATGACAGACGGCATCGAACAACGGCATGCCCACACCCAACAAGGCCAGCACGCACAGCAACGTCAGGCCGCAATACACAAGCCACAGTGCGCCGGCGGTTTGCTGGATGCGCGGCGTGAGGCGCGCGTCTTTGGTGCCGCCCGGCGCATCACCGCGCTGCACTTGCATGCCACCCACACCCAGCAATGGCAGGATGGCCACGGCCAGCACGATGATGGCCATGCCGCCGAACCACTGCAGTGCATGGCGCCACAGATTTACGCCGCGGGGCAACAGCTCGACATGCGACAACGTGGTGACCCCAGAAGTGGTCAGCGCGGACATAGCCTCGAAGCAGGCGTCGGTAAAACTTAAACCTGGTATTTCGCGCATCAGCGGCAGCGCTGCTACCAGCGTCACCAGCAGCCAACCGACGGTGACCAGCAGATAGCCGTCGCGTGGCTTGAGCGCATCGCGGTAGCGGCCGGTGGGCAATCGCAGCGCCAAGGCAACTACAGCGGTGAGCAACCCCCCGCCGATGAAAGTAACGGCGGTGTCCGGTTCGCCGTTGAACAGCGAGGTCAGCGCCGGCAACAGGTACAGCGCTGCACAGACCAGCAGTAGTGATCCGAGGAAGTTGCAGACTGCGAGGATGGAGCGCATGGCAGGTGCTGTGCTACTCGACCTGGAACACGCGCGCGACGGCTTCGACCTTGCGCGGATCTACCAGCATGACGATCACGTGGTCTTCTTCTTCGATGACGGTGTCGTGGTGAGCGATGATGACCTGCTCGCCGCGCACGATGGCAGCGATGGATGCGCCTTCTGGCAAAGCCACCTGTTCGACTGTGCGACCTGCCACACGTGATTGCTCGGCCGGACCATGCACCACGGTCTCCAGTGCCTCGGCACTACCGCGACGCAGCGAATGCACACGCACCACATCGCCGCGGCGCACGTGGGCCAGCAAGCTGCCGATGGTCACGGTCTGCGGTGAGATCACCACGTCGATGCTACGGTTCTCCATCAACTCGCCATACGAGGGCTTGTTGACCAGCGCCATGACTTTGCGTGCGCCCAGACGACGCGCCAGCATCGCCGACAGCACGTTGGCTTCTTCGGAGTTGGTAAGCGCTGCAAACACATCGATGCTGTCGATGTTCTCTTCGATGAGCAGGTCTTCGTCCTGCGCATCGCCCTGCAGCACGATGGTGTTCTCAAGTCGCTCTGACGCAATGCGCGCCCGCTTAGGATCACGTTCGATCAGTTTGACCTGGTACTGCTTCTCGAGCAGCGCCGCCAGCCGCAGGCCGATGTTGCCACCGCCTGCGATTACCACGCGGCGCACTGGCTCTTCAGTGCGACGGATTTCGCCCATCATCCGCTGGATGTAGTCGCGTGCCGCGATGAAATAAATTTCATCGCCTTCTTCCACAACTGTCTCACCGGTGGGCTCGATGGCACGGCCATCCCGCCAGATGGCAGCAATGCGCGCTTCGGCATGCGGCATATGGTCTTTGAGAGTGCGTAGTTGCTGTCCCACCAGCAGCCCGCCGCGTAATGCGCGCAGACCTACCAGCCGCACCTTGCCATCGGCAAAGTCCACCACCTGCAAAGCACCTGGGTTGTGGATCAGACGCTCAATATATTCGGTGACCAGTTGTTCCGGATTGATCCACACATCCACGGCCAGTGCGCCGTCGGCAAACAGCTTCGTGTGATTGGTGTATTCGCTGGCGCGTATACGCGCGATGCGCGTCGGTGTGCGGTACAGCGTGTGAGCGATGCTGCACGCCACCATGTTGACTTCGTCCGAGCTGGTCAGCGCTACCAGAATGTCGGTTTCGGCGATGCCTGCGGCTTCCAGCACCGATGGATGCGAGGCACTGCCGGCAACCGTGCGCACATCGAGGCGGTCTTGCAGATCGCGCAGCACATCCTCGTTGGTGTCGACGATGGTGACGTCGTTGGCCGGTTCACGTGACAGGTGGTAAGCAGCGGTGCGGCCTACTTGGCCTGCACCCAGGATCAGCACTTTCACCGGATGGTCTCCAGGTTGGCGTAAGCCAGCATGAGCCACTTGGACCCGTGCTGCTCGAAATTGACTTGTACGCGCGCCTGCGCGCCCTGACCTTCGATCGACAGGATGATGCCATCACCGAACTTGCCGTGACGCACGGGCATGCCCAGTCGCAAGCCGGTCGAGCCGTCGCCGGCAGAGCCGCTGCGGCGACCCCCGGCCGCTGCAAAGCCACTATCGCCGCTAGCGTAGCCGCCCATGGGTCGTGAAGTCTGGGTACGCGGGCGCACTTCTTCCATCAATTCGGCAGGGATCTCTTCGATGAAACGTGAGGGCGTGCCATAGCGCTCCATGCCGTGCAGCACGCGCTTTTCGGCATAGGTGATGTAAAGCTGGCGCATGGCACGTGTGGTACCCACATAGGCCAGTCGGCGCTCTTCTTCCAGACCATCCAGATCGTTGATGGAGCGCTGATGCGGGAACAGGCCTTCTTCCATTCCGCACAGAAACACCACCGGGAACTCCAGTCCCTTGGCGGTATGCAGCGTCATCATCTGGACGCAGTCTTCCCAGGCATCGGCCTGACCTTCGCCTGATTCAAGCACTGCATGCGCCAAAAACGCTTCCAATGGTGGCAGGGCCTGCTCGGTGCTGTCCTGTGCGATGTCGAAACTGTCGAAGCCGCGCGCAGCAGAGACCAGTTCCTCAAGGTTCTCGACGCGTGCTTCGCCGCGATCCTGTTTGTCTTTACGGTGGTGCTCGAGCAGGTTCGAGCCTTGCAGCACCGTATCCACTTGTTCGTGCAGAGCACGCCCTGCCACTTCGGCCGACAGGCGTTCGATGAGGGCCAGAAAGCCGCGCAGTGCGGTGATGGCGCGGGCCCCCAACTCCAGATCATCGGGCCCGCCGCGCGTGCGCATGACGGCTGCCTGCCACAACGACTGATTACCCTCACGCGCTGCTGTGCGCAGTACGTCCATGGTGCGCGCGCCAATGCCGCGTACCGGCAGATTGACTACGCGCTCAAACGACGCATCGTCATCGCGGTTGGAGACCAGCCGCATATAAGCCAAGGCGTCTTTAATTTCTGCGCGCTCGTAGAAGCGCAGACCACCGTAAACCCGATAAGCCATACGCGCCGACAGGAAGGCTTCTTCGAGTACGCGTGATTGAGCGTTGGAGCGATACAGCACCGCGGCTTCGCGCAGCGCGCCGCCTTGTTTGGCCCAGGCTTGAATGCGCGCCAGCACAAACGACGCTTCATCGCGATCGTTGGTGGCTGCAAACAGCCGGATCGGATCGCCCTTACCGCCGTTGGTCCACAGGTTCTTACCCAAGCGCCCGGTGTTGTGTGCGATCAGCGCATTGGCTGCATCGAGAATGTTGCCGGTCGAGCGATAGTTTTGTTCGAGCCTAAATAGCGTGGCAGTCGGGTAGTCGCGAGTGAACTGCTGCAGGTTTTCGACTTTGGCACCACGCCAGCGATAGATCGACTGGTCGTCGTCACCCACCACAAACGGCGCGCCCTTAGTGCCTGCAATCAGTCGCGTCCAAGCGTATTGGATGCCGTTGGTGTCTTGAAACTCGTCGATCAGCACTTGCGAGAAGCGGTTGCGGTAATGCTCCAGCAGCGAGGCGTTGTCGCGCCACAGTTCAAACGCACGCAGCAGTAATTCGGCAAAGTCCACGACGCCGTTGCGCCGGCAGACTTCTTCGTAATCGATGTACAGCTTGCGCATCACCTGTTGCATCGGGTCTTCGCCGAGCTTCAGTTGTGCCGGACGCTGACCGTCATCTTTGCGCTGATTGATCCAGTACTGCACTTCACGCGGCACAAAGCGCGTGTCGTCCAAGCCCTGTGCCTTAATCAATCGCTTGATGATGCGTTGCTGGTCATCCGAATCGAGGATTTGGAAGCCGCGCGGCAAGCCGGCTTCTTCGAAGTGCAGGCGCAGCAGCCGGTGCGCGATGCCATGAAATGTGCCGACCCACATGGCGTTGCCAGGCATGCCCAGCAGTGGCTCGATGCGATGGCGCATCTCGGCTGCGGCCTTGTTGGTGAAGGTCACTGCCAGCACGTTCCAAGGCGAAGCGCCCAATGCGCGCACTGCCCAGGCGATGCGATGGGTAAGAACACGCGTCTTGCCGCTGCCCGCACCGGCCAGCACCAAGGTGGGTGCTTGCTCGGCCGTGACAGCAGCACGTTGCTCGTCGTTGAGCGGGCCCAGGATCTCTGAGAGGTCCATCAGCGTGCGCTGTCGCGTGACGGTTCGGCAAACCGCAGCAGTTCGGTGGCCAGCACTAGGATGAGCGGGCCTGCGATGAAGCCGATGAAGCCAAACGCCGCGATACCACCGATGACACCCAGAAACACCAGCAGGGTGGAGACAGGCGTTTGATGCGAGATCAGCGCCGGCCGCACGAAGTTGTCGGCGGTCGACAGAAAGCCACCCCAGGCCAGCATGAACAGCGCCCAACCGATCTGGTCATCAAATAGCAGCCAAGCGGCGGCCGGCAGCCACACCAGGACTGCGCCGCCCACCGGCAGCAGCGACAGCAGCGTGGCGATTACGCCAAACACCACCGCACCTTGCAGTCCGGTGATGGCAAAGCCGATGCCGACCAACACGCCTTGGCCTGCTGCAGTAAGACCCGTGCCGAACACCACGGCGCGGGTGACTTTGGCGGTGCGATCCAGCAGTGACTCACGGCGCATCGCGGAGACCGGTAAGAGCAATGCCACGCGCTGTACCCATGCCGAGCCGTCGCACAGCATGAAGAACAGGATGAACAGCATCAGACCGAACTCCAGCAGCGTACTGGCTGCATCGAGTACGAATTGACCGCTGGCACCTGCCAGCAGCTTGATGCCGTTTTGTGCTACCGAGTACAGCTGGTCGTAAATATCCTGCGGGCCCAGATGCAATCGCGATTGGATCCACATCAGCATTTCGGTCAGGCGTGGATGTACCAGAGGATCGCGCCAAGAGTCGATGCTCCACAGTTGCGGGTTGGCCTGCAGAGCAGCAAGCAGCGCACTGACCTGCCGGGCAAAGGCGATGCCCAGCAGCATCAGCGGTAGCAACAGTAGCAGTGGCGTCAGTGCGGTGATCAACCCCGCGGCTGTGGTGGCGCGACCCCGCAGCAGTGCAGTGAGTCGGTTCTGCACGGGTTGCAGCAGGAAGGCCAGTACCGCTGCCCAAGCCAGTGGTTGTCGCAGTGGCGACAGCACTACGGCAGTACCGATCACGATCAGCGCCACTACCACGACAGTGAAGCCCTGCCGCAGCACCTTGCCTTCGGTCTCATCGCTCATGCATCACCAGCTGTTGCGCAGTTCGCGCAGCCGCAGGAACACTTGCTCGGGCGTGGGTGCTTCCGGCAGGTCGGGAAACCGTTCGCGCAGGCGCGCGATGATCTGCGGGTTCTGCAGGCGGAAAAACGTGTTGAAGGTTTTTTCTTGACCCAGTGTGGTGACAGGCAGTTGTGGCGCAGCGACGCCACGTGTGTCATCGAGCAAGCGTTGCGCTGCGGCATTGCCCGGTTCACGGTCCAGCGTAAAGCCTAGGTTGTTGGCCAGGTAGTCGTGCCCTGCATACAGCTGTGTGGCATCGGGCAGTTGCGACAGCTGTGTGGCGAACGTGGCGTATAGCGCCTGCGGATGACCGCCACCATGACAGTTGCCGGCGCCAGCATTAAACAGCGTGTCACCGGAGAACAGCGCCGGCGTATCACCGTGCGCCAGCAGACAGATGTGCGCCATGGTGTGTCCGGGTGTATCGAGGCATTGCAGCTCGGTGTGGCGGCCAACGCGCACCACATCGCCGCCTTGTACGCCATGGTCTATGCCGCCGATGCGTGATGCAGCCTCGGCATGCGCCAGCACGCGTGCGCCTGTCGCAGCTTTGAGCTGTGCATTGCCGGCGGTGTGATCGGCGTGTTCGTGAGTGCTGAGGATCTGGGTGATGGTCCAGCCGCGCGCGCGCGCCGTGTTGAGTACCAACTGCCAATCAAGCGGATCGATGGCCAGTGCTTCGCCGGTCTTTTCGCAAGCCACCAGATAGTGGAAGTTGCGCAGACGGTTATCGGGCCAGATGCGCTCGACGAGCATGGCTTAGCCACCTGTCCGGGCACGCTCGAGCGCTACCAGATAGTTGACCACTTTGATCAGCTCGTCATAGCTCTTGAGCCCGCGACCCGTGCGGTATTTGCCATTGACGACAAAGCCAGGCGTTCCGCCGATCTGCCAGCGCTTTACAAGGTCGTCGCTGTTCTTGACTGCGGCGTCGATCTGCGGGCTTTGCGCCAGCTTGATGAACTGCGCTTCAGTGACTTTGCTGCGCTTGGCATAAAAGCGCGCCAGATCCGTAATGGTGGGCAACGGATTGACCAGCTGCTGAGTGGTCGGGTTGATCAGCGGCAGTTCGCCGGTCTCCCATATAGCTTTGAACAGGGCTTCGTGATTGGCCTCGGCAATGCCCAGTGCCTGCGCAGTCAAATAGCCACGCTGAAACACTGGCCAAGCTTCTGCTGGATTAAACGACGCATGCACATAGGTCATCTGCACATAGGCCGGCAGGCTGGCTTTGAGCTGTCCGACGATGTCCAGCGCGCGATAGCAGAACGGACAGCCGTAAGAGAATATTTCGGTGACTTCGACTTTGCCCGCTATGGTGGGCTCGGTTGGCGAGCTGATGAGCTCGTAGTGCACGCCTTGTTGCCACAGCATTTGCGCCTGCGCGTTGTGTGGTGTGAACAGTGCAGTCAGCGCCAGCAGTGCGCCAAGCAAGCGGACGGTGGTAAATGCAGCAGGGCCGGAACGTGTGTGCATGAGAGTCTCCGCGGGTCGACGGGATCAGTGCAGGCGTGGCAGGTAGTGATCGACTAACAGCGCCAGGAACAGCCACATGAGGTATTGAATCGACCAGCGGAACAGCTTCATGGGCAGATCGACGCGGGCAGTAATCTTGAGCGTGATGGCGTAATACAAAAACACCACGTTGAGTCCCATGGCTGCGACCAGATAGGGCAGGCCACTCATGCGTGTGAACCACGGCATCAACGTCACCAGCACCATGATGATGGTGTACAGCAGCACTTGCAGGCGTGTGAACTCCACGCCATGTGTGACTGGCAGCATGGGGATGCCGACCTTGGCATAGTCGTCGCGTCGCGCGATGGCCAAAGCCCAGAAGTGCGGCGGTGTCCAAGCGAAGATGATCAGAAACAGCACCAGCGCATTAGGATCGATGGTGTTGGTCACTGCAGCCCAGCCCAACACAGGTGGTGCTGCACCGGCTGCGCCGCCGATGACAATGTTCTGTGGCGTGGCGCGCTTGAGCCACACCGTATAGACAATGGCGTAGCCGATCAGCGAGGCAAACGTGAGCACTGCAGTGAGCACGTTGATAAACGCGAACAGCACCAGCATCGACACCACGCCCAGCACGATGGCAAAGACCAGTGCCTGACCTTCGGTCAGACCGCCTGTGGGCAGTGGCCGCGATCGTGTGCGTAGCATGTCCGCATCAATGCGTTGATCGATGAGCTGGTTGATAGTGGCAGCCGAGGCTGCAGCTAAGCCGATACCCAGGTTGCCCAGAAACAGGGCGTCCAGCGGGGGCCAACCCGGCGCTGCCAGCAAGGTACCCACCACCGACGTGAGCACAATGAGGGCCACGACCTTGGGCTTGGTCAGTTCGAGGTACAAGCGCCAGCGGGCGACAGGCGCCAAGGCGGGAAGTGAAGTATCGGTGATCGCCACGATGAGGGCTGCGTCCGGCGCTGCGAAGGCCGACAATTTTAGCAGATCGGACTGTCCTCCATGGCCAACGCCCGAGTGGCTGCCCAGACCTCGACGCGCGGCGCTCCGGCGTTCTTGAGTGCCTGCGCCGCTGCGCGTGCGGTGCTGCCGGTCGTGAATACGTCATCGACCAGCGCGATTGGCCCGCAGCCGGCCAGTGGCCCAGCCTCAAAAGCACCTTGAAGGTTGGCGCGTCGCGCTGCCGCGCCCAAGCCGCTTTGGCGGGCGCCGCCGCGCAGTCGCTGCAGCAGGCCGGATCGCACTGGCAGACCCAACGCGCCAGCCGCTGCCCGGGCGATGACCTCGGCTTGGTTGAAGCCGCGCTCGGCGAAGCGCTCACGGTGAAGGGGCATGGGCACCACCAGCGTTGGCAGCGGCGCGCAGTGCGCACGCCGGTGTGCTGCCAGCAATAGCCCCAACACCCGGCCGTGGGACAGCGTGCCCTGAAACTTGAGCCCGCGAACCAGTTGGTCGGCCGGCGCGTCGTAGGCGCAGGCGGCAAACAGCGCATCGAAGGGTGGCGGACGCACGATGCAATCGACGCAGCAGCGCCCGCTGGGTTGCGGCGTGCCGCAGCGCGGGCAAGCCTTGGGCAGGACTGGGCAGGCCGCCTGACAGTGGGTACATAAATCCAGCCCCCAGGGAGCTGGTTCAGTTTGACCAGGGCCGTCGCACAGACAGCAGTGCGGTGGGACTAGCAGATGGGCTACGCCCTGCAGCCAGCGTCGCCACGGAGTGGTTAACGGTTGACCAAGCGTATCCGGCGGGCGGGTGCTGTGGTTGACAGAGTAAGAGGTGAACCGGAACATCGCGGCACCGGAGTGTGGCGGGAAAGCCAGTGTCACCGGCCTGCGTCGCCTGCGCTGCCTGCTTATCTGTCCTCTGTGAGGAATTACCCATGAATGCTGTCGCCGATCACTCCTCTTTGACCCCCATCAGCCCGTTGCGGCACGACTGGCGCTTGGCCGAGGTCGAGGCCCTGTTCGAGTTGCCGTTCATGGACCTGCTGTTCCGCGCTCAGCAGGTGCATCGCGCCTGGCATGCGCCCAACCGCATACAGATGAGCACGCTGCTGTCGATCAAGACCGGCGGCTGTCCCGAAGATTGCGGTTATTGCCCGCAGAGCGTGCATTACGACACGGGCGTAGCCCGCGAAGAGACGCTGCCGGTGGCCACAGTGGTTGAAGCGGCCCGGCGCGCCAAAGAAGCTGGCGCTACGCGCTTTTGCATGGGCGCGGCTTTCCGCTCACCCAAGAAAAAAGACATAGAGCGCGTCGGGGAGATGGTGCGCGAAGTGCGTGCGCTGGGTCTGGAGACCTGCGCCACTTTGGGCATGCTGGCGCCTGAGCAGGCACGCGAGCTCAAAGACGCGGGCCTGGATTACTACAACCACAACATCGACAGCTCCGAGGATTACTACAAGCGCATCATCAGCACGCGCACCTATCAGCATCGGCTCGACACGCTCGAAGCAGTGCGCGATGCCGGTCTTAAGGTGTGCAGCGGCGGAATCGTCGGCATGGGCGAGACCCGCACCGACCGCGCCGGCATGCTGGTGACGCTGGCTAACCTGCCCGAGCATCCGCAAAGCGTGCCGGTCAATCAGCTGGTGCGCGTGCAGGGCACGCCGCTGGCTGAGGGCGAGGGTGTCGACAGTTTCGAGTTCATCCGCACGATTGCCGTGGCACGCCTGTTGATGCCGGCAGCGCAGGTGCGGCTGTCGGCTGGCCGCGAGCAGATGTCCGATGAAACTCAGGCGCTGGCTTTTATGGCTGGTGCCAATTCCATCTTCTACGGCGAGAAGCTGCTGACTACGGGCAATCCGGATGTGGAGCGCGATCGCTCGCTGCTGGCACGCCTGAAAATAGAACCCGAAACCGCCGCACAGACTCAGGAGCGTCAGGTCGGGGCCCGTCAGGCTCCCGCTGCGGGCTGCTGCTAACGGCGCGCGCGATGCGCCGCACTCCGCAGGCCGCAGCGCAGTTGCTGCAGGCTCTGCAGCAAGACCATCTGCGCCGCACCCGGCGCAGCATCGAGCGTCACGCCGATCCGGTCAGCACGGTGCAGCCGGTGGTCGAGGGTCGTGTGCGCCTCAATTTCTGCGGCAACGATTACCTGGGTCTGGCGCGCGACCCCCGGCTGGCGCAGGCGCTGGCCGCCGCTGCCGGCCAGTGGGGCTTGGGCAGCGGCGCTTCGCACTTGGTCAGCGGCCATAGCCGCGCCCATCACGCCCTAGAGGAGCGCCTTGCAGATTTCACCGGTCGCGAAGCTGCGCTGCTGTTTTCCACCGGCTACATGGCCAATGTCGGTGTGGTCAGCGCGCTGGTGAGCCGCGGCGAACTGGTGCTGCAGGACCGGCTCAATCACGCCTCGCTGCTCGATGGCGCGCTGTTGTCAGGCGCGCGCTTACTGCGTTACCGCCACGGGGCTGTTGACGAGGCCGCCCGCCGGCTCGATGCCAGCGATGCGCGGGGCCGGCTGCTGGCCACCGATGGCGTGTTCAGCATGGATGGCGACATTGCGCCGGTGGCAGCGCTGGCGCAGTTGGCGCAGCGTCGCAGTGCCTGGTTGCTGGTGGATGATGCGCACGGTTTGGGTGTGTTGGGCGGGCAGGGTGGCGGCGCACTGGAGTTGGCTGGTCTGTCTGCCCAGCAGGTGCCGCTGTTGGTAGGCACCTTGGGCAAAGCCTTTGGCTGTAGCGGCGCGTTTGTCGCCGGCGATCGCGACCTGATCGATTGCGTCATGCAGCGTGCGCGCAGCTATGTCTACACAACGGCCCTGCCGCCGGCTCTGGCCGCTGCTGCAGTGACCGCTGTCGATCTGGCAGCCACAGAGGGCTGGCGCCGCAGTCGTGTGGCCGAGTTGGTCGCTCGCTTTCGGTCCGGTGCACAGCGCGAAGGCCTGCCGCTTGGGGACTCGCAGACCCCCATCCAGCCGCTGTTGCTGGGTGATCCGGCCCGTGCGCTGGCCGCCAGTCAGCAGCTGTGGGATGCCGGGTTTTGGGTCACGGCCATCCGCGCGCCCACTGTGCCGCGCGGCACCGAGCGACTGCGCGTCACGCTGTCGGCCGCCCATACCGAAGCTCAGGTCGACGCGCTGGTGACGGCGCTGGCCCAGGCTATCCGCGCCACGGCGGTGGCTGCATGAACCCGCTGCCCCTGGTGTGCCTGCATGGCTGGGGCTTGAATAGCCAGGTCTTCGACGGTCTGCGCGCGCGCTGGGCCGGCCCCGTGCTGGCGCTGGATTTGCCCGGCCATGGCAGTGCCGCCAGCCCGGTCGGTGTCGTCAGTACGCTCGATGCCTGGGCGGATATCTTGTTGCCGCAGTTGCCGGCGCGCTGTGTGCTGCTGGGTTGGTCGCTGGGCGGCCAGTTGGCCCTGCGGCTGGCGCAACGAGAGCCGGCGCGGATCGAGCGATTGGTGCTGGTGGCGACCACGCCGCGGTTTGTGGCTGGTGCCGACTGGGCTGTTGGCATGGCGCCTGCGGCGCTGCAGCGTTTTGCCGATGGGCTGGCGCGCGACTGGCAGGCCACGCTGGCCGAGTTTCTGCAGTTGCAGGTGCGTGGCAGCCGCGATGCCGCCGAGGCCTTGGCGCTGTTGCAGCAGGCGGTTGCCGCACACGGTGGCGCCGATCCGCAGGCGCTGGCGGCAGGGTTGCAGATATTGCGCGACAGCGATCTGCGCGGTGCGGCAGCGACGGTCGCTGTACCAACTTTGGTGCTCAGCGGGCAGCACGATCGCGTGACGCATCCGCACGCCGGCGCTTGGCTGGCAAACGCCTTGCCGCGGGCCCGGTATGTGCAGATGCCCCGCGCTGGACATGCGCCTTTTATCTCCCATCAAGACGACTTCTGCGCTCATCTTGCTGACTTCTTGGCAGAAGCTGCATGACCGGAAAACCCGTCATTCCACTCGATCCGCAGGCGCTGGATGCGGCTGCGGTGGCGCGTTCTTTTGATCGCGCCAGTCGCACTTATGAACCGGCTGCCCGGTTGCAGCAGCAGGTGCGCGATGAGCTGTTGTCGCGACTGAACCTGCTGCGCGAACGGCCCGCGCGGGTGCTGGATCTGGGCGCCGGCACGGGCCTGGGCACTTTGCGGCTCAAGCAGGCCTTTCCACGCGCCCAGGTGCTGGCGCTGGACTCGGCGCCGGCGATGCTGGCGCAGGTGCGCCGCCGCAGTTGGCCGTGGCGGCGGCTGCATACGGTGGCCGCCGATGCGCGCAGCCTGCCGCTGGCCGATGCCAGTGTGGATCTGGTGTTCAGCAGCCTGATGCTGCAGTGGTGCCAGCCGCCGGACCGGGTGCTGGCCGAGGCGATGCGGGTGCTGCGGCCCGGCGGGCTGTTGCTGCTGTCGAGTTTCGGCCCAGACACCCTGCGTGAGCTGCGCGAGGCTTGGGCCATAGTCGACGACCGGGTGCATGTGAACCGCTTTGTCGATATGCATGATCTGGGCGCGGCGCTGCAGCGCGCCGGTGCGGTGGAGCCCGTACTGGATGTGGATCGCGTGCGTTTGCACTACCCGGATGCGCTGAGCCTGATGCGCGAGCTCAAGGCGATCGGTGCGCATAACGTCAATGCCGGGCGTTCGCGCGGCCTGACCGGCCGCCAAGGTTGGCAGCGCATGGTGCAAGCCTATGAGGCGCTGCGCACGCCGCAGGGTCTGCCTGCCACCTGGGAGGTGGTGTATGGCGTGGCTTGGGCGCCTGCCGCCCCTGTCCGGCGCGGCCCGGCGGTAGCCGGTGAGAGCGTTGTCAGCGCCGAGCAATTTGCTGCTGGATTGCGGCAGAAACGCCGATGATCGACCTCAATCACAGCGTTTTCGTAACCGGTACCGACACCGGGGTGGGCAAGACCCGGGTGGCCACGCTGCTGCTGCGGCAGTGGGCGGCGCAGGGCTTGGCGGTGGCGGGCCTTAAACCGGTCGCCGCAGGCGCCCAGCTCACACCGGCGGGATTGCGCAACGATGACGCGCTGGCGCTGGCGTCGGCCGCATCGGTGCTGCTGCCCTATGGTGTGATCAATCCGTGCTGCCTGCCGCAGGCCACGGCGCCGCATCTGGCGGCAGCGGCTGTCGGCCAGCGCATCGACTGCGGGCAACTGCTGAGCCAGTGCCGCGCTGCGCTGGTGCAACTTGATCGCGCCGTGGTGGAGGGCGCCGGGGGCTGGCTGGTGCCGCTGGCCGAGCCGTCGCAGCCGGGCGCGCCCGTACCCACTCTGGCTGATCTTGCTGTGGGACTGGGTTTGCCGGTGCTTGTGGTGGTCGGCGTGCGACTGGGCTGCCTCAACCATGCACTGTTGACGATGGCGGCGATACGCAGCAGTGGTCTGCCGCTGGCTGGCTGGGTCGGCTGCGTTGTGGATCCAACCTTCGACGGCATTGACGACTACCGCGGTGCCTTAACGCAGTGCCTGCCCGCGCCCTGTGTGGGTTGGGTGCCTTGGTCGCCCTGATTCGTGGGCGCGCTTTGTTACCATTGAGTTGTGCCCGCGCCATCGCAAACCATCCAGCTGGTCCCGCGCTGCTCGTTGAGCCCGGCGCAGGCACGGCTTTTCTATCTGTCCATCTGTGCCGCTAGCTTCTTGGTAGCCGGTTTCGTTGCCTCTCAGGGCTTCTGGCCGGTGCTGCCTTTTGCAGGTCTGGAGATGGCCGGACTGGGGCTCGCGTTGAAGTTGAGTCTCGATCGCAGACATTGCGTGCAAACCATTCTCATTACAGAAGATAAGGTGCAGGTACAAACCGCTCGCAAAGGCCGTTTGTTGATGCAGTTCGTCTTTTCCAGACACTGGTCTCGGGTTAGACTTAGAGCCGCTACTGTTGCGCATCATCCTAGTCGGCTGTTCATTGAGTCATCCGGACGTGCCTGCGAGATCGGGCCATTCCTCACCGACGACGAACGCCGCGGGTTGTCCCGGCAGTTGCAACAGTTGATCGGGCGGGTCAGTGAAACCCCGCCACTGGGCGCGGACTAAGCCGCGCACGTTTTTGGTTTCAATTAGTAAGGTCATTCGATGCTTCGCACACACCGCTTGCTTACCGCCCTCGGCGCCGCTGTGGCCGCCTTGGCAGCTCCCTTGGCGCATGCTGAGTGGACGCTGAACATGACCACCGGCGTCACCAGCATGTCGGGCGAGATCTACTCGCTGCACATGAAAATGTTCTGGTGGTGCGTGGCCATCGCCGTGTTCGTGTTCGGCTGGATGATCGTCTCGATCGTCAAGTTCCAGAAGTCCAAGGGTGCGGTGCCCGATACCGCCATGGTGCACAGCACCAAGGCCGAGATCATCTGGACCATCATTCCCGTGCTCATCCTGGTGGTGTTGGCAGTGCCTGCCGCCAAGACGCTCATCAAGCTCGAGGACTCGCGTGGCAGCACGCTCTCCGTCAAGGTGACCGGCTACCAGTGGAAGTGGCAGTACGACTATCTTGATCAGGGCGTCAGCTACTTCTCAACGTTGTCGCGTGACAGCAATGCCGCACGTCAGCTGCAATCGGGCATTGATCCGACCACCGTCAACGAATACCTGCGCGATGTCGATTATCCGCTGGTGGTGCCGACCGGCACTAAGGTGCGCTTGCTGCTCACCTCAGCCGATGTCATCCACGCTTGGTGGGTGCCCGAGCTGGCCATCAAAAAAGACGCGATCCCCGGCTTTGTAAACGAGCTGTGGTTCCAAGTCGACGCCGATAAGCCCGGCATCTATCGTGGCCAATGCGTTGAGCTGTGCGGCCGTGATCACGGCTTTATGCCGGTGGTCGTCGAAGCCAAGTCCCCCGAGGACTACAAGGCTTGGCTGGCCGAGCGTCAGGCTGCCGCCAAGCCGGCCGCCATCGCTGCCAACACGCCCTGACGCCAGCGCGCCAATACACTTTTAATTCCGCATTTAGACCGAGAGACGAACATGGCCAACAGTCACACCGCCCATGACGCGCACGATGATCACCACGGCGCACCGCAGGGCTTTCTGCAGCGCTGGGTGCTGACCACCAATCACAAAGACATCGGCACCCTGTATCTGGTGTTCGCCGGCATCATGTTTTTCCTCGGCGGCGCGATGGCCATGGTCATCCGCGCAGAGCTGTTCCAGCCTGGTCTGCAATTTGTCGATCCGCAATTCTTCAACTCGATGACCACCATGCATGCGCTGGTCATGATCTTCGGCGGCATGATGCCGGCGTGGGTCGGCTTGGCAAACTGGATGATCCCGTTGCAGATCGGTGCCGCCGACATGGCGTTGCCGCGCATGAACAACTTCAGCTTCTGGATCATGCCGTTCGCGTTCATCCTGCTGCTGTCCACGTTCTTCACGGGCAGTGGCGCACCAGCCGGTGGCTGGACGCTGTATCCGCCGTTGGTGCTGCAGGGTGGCGATAGCTTCCCGATGGCCATGTTCGCCGTGCACATGATGGGCGCCTCGTCGATCATGGGCGCCATCAACGTCATTGTGACGCTGATGAACATGCGCGCTCCTAGCATGACGCTGCTGCGCATGCCGCTGTTCTGCTGGACTTGGTTGATCACCGCTTACCTGCTCATCCTGGTAATGCCAGTGTTGGCCGGTGCAGTCACCATGCTGATCACCGATCACTTCTTCGGCACCAGCTTCTTCAGTGCGGCTGGTGGCGGCGATCCGGTGATGTACCAGCACATCTTCTGGTTCTTCGGTCACCCCGAGGTCTACATCCTTATCCTGCCGGCGTTCGGTGTGGTCTCCGAAATCCTGCCGACCTTCTCGCGCAAGCCGCTGTTCGGTTACGAGTCGATGGTGTACGCCACGGCGTCGATCGGCTTCCTGTCGTTCATCGTGTGGGCGCACCACATGTTCACCGTCGGCATGCCGCTGGCCGGGCAGCTGTTCTTTATGCTGACCACCATGCTCATCGCCGTGCCCACGGGCGTGAAGGTCTTTAACTGGTCGGCCACCATGTGGAAGGGTTCGCTGTCCTTCGAGCCGCCGATGCTGTTTGCCATCAGCTTCCTGTTCCTGTTCACCATCGGTGGCTTCTCGGGCCTGATGCTGGCCATCGCACCGGCTGACTTCCAGTACCACGACACCTATTTCGTGGTGGCTCACTTCCACTATGTGCTGGTGCCCGGTTCGTTGTTCGCCATCATCGGCGGCGTGTACTACTGGCTGCCCAAGTGGAGTGGCCACATGTACAACATGACGCTGGCTAAGTGGCACTTCTGGTTGTCGGCCATCTTCGTCAACGTACTGTTCTTCCCGCAGCACTTCCTGGGACTGGCCGGCATGCCGCGTCGTAT